>JBIJAD010000338.1:0-4468 GCA_044345955.1 Lysobacteraceae bacterium | reverse complement strand
GCTCGCAGCCGGGACGGGTGATGAGCTTGAGGCACTGGTAGACCTCGTCGCTCTGCCGGTGCTCGATGCCGGCGTAGGTGTCTTCCTCGTTCTCGCGAACGATCACCACGTCCATCTTCGGCTGCAGCGCGCTCACCCAGGGGTGGTAGGACACGCAGGGGCGCAGATTGGCGTACAGGCCGAGGGTCTTGCGCATGGTCACGTTGACCGACTTGTAGCCGCCGCCCTGCGGGGTGGTGATCGGGCCCTTGAGAATGACCTTGTGTTCGTCGATGGCCTGCCAGGTGTCTTCGCCGATGCCGGCCATCAGGCCGCTCTCGTAGGCCTTGAGGCCGACGGTGACGCCGTGGAAGGCGAGGGCCGGGTCGGCGGCCTTCAGGATCGCCAGGGTGGCGTCCATGATCTCCGGGCCGATGCCGTCTCCCGGGGCGACCGGGATGGTGCGGGCGGGCAGGGCGGCGGGGATGTAGGCGGGCGCTTCCGGATGGGGCTTGACGACGGCATTCATTTTCATGACTCCTAATACATGAAATGTGTGTCATGTATTATTTGTCGCTAGAATGCCGCTGTCAAGGGGAGCGGACGAATGGCGGCCAAAGACAAAGCCAGGAAAGACCACGGCACGAAAGACAACGGGGAGCCCGGCTGGACCTTCCTCAGCAATCACACCCATGTCCTGGTGTGTCTGGCCGGCGAAGACGACCCGACCGTGCGCGACATCGCCCAGCGGGTCGGAATCACCGAACGCGCGGTGCTGCGGATCGTGGCGGAATTGGAGGAGGGCAGTGTGCTGGAACGCGAACGCGACGGTCGCCGCAATCGCTATCGCATCCACCCCGACGCGCGGTTGCGGCATCCGCTCGAAGCCCACTGCCGGATCGGGGATCTATTGCGTCTGGTAGCGGCGAAGTCGCCGGACACCGAGCATGAGGAATGAACGCGAGAGTTTATCGCATGCGATCGTCGCGCCGCCGTGTCATGCGCAGTACGATCCATGACTGCGTGTGATGGAATTTGCAGTCTGATGACGCTGTCAAAGACGCTGTCGAAAGCGGGGGGCTCTTCAAAAGCGGAACGTTCCTTCACGGAAAGAACTTGCGGCCAGATGTTCTCTGCGATGGGTCGAACAGGCTTATTGGATGCTTGCCCGAAACGCACGATTCCTGCGATGCGGCAGGTCGGGTTTTTCGGCGCAGGGAAGGTATATAATTCGACGCGATGCCGAAATAATCGGCGTTGCCGCGGAGCACGGACGTACCGCTCTCAAATCCATCGCGCGATGCGTGGATTCATGCGAGTAGGCCGGAATTCACTGCTGACTCGCGATCGCTGAAGAAATCCAGGAGGGACTTCTTTCAGTATTTTCTTCGGGAAAAACACTCTCTTTTATTAAGGAAGATATGATGATGAAAAAGATGCTCTGCACGGTGTTCGCATCGCTTCTCTTGGTGGCTGCGGCCATCAGTGCCGCCCCCTCCGGCCTTCAGATCGGCGATGGCGTCGGGAACGTGTACATCGGCCGATGGACCGGTGGTATTTACAAAACGAGCAAGCCCAACGAAACGGTTGTGATCTCCTTGAGCAACGATGCGCTTACTTTCTGTCCGGGCGGCAGGTGCCGTACTCAGACCGTAGTGAACGCTACGGCGGGTCAGCAATCTTTCGCCGTGTGGGGCGTGAGCAGGGGAGGTGTGACGGTGTGCGTCACCGGCACAGGGTCGGAATCCGGTTTCCGGACGTGCAGGACGGTGAACGTCACGAATCAGTAGGCAACTGGGATACACCTGAGATGGCTGGCCCGGCTTGTGGCATTCAGGTCGGGCCGGTTCATGGTCCCCAAAATCCGTTGGACGTATCCACTGTACGGAACCCGCGAAGCGGTTCATGCGATTGAGCTGCCGGTGCGGATCACGGCGAAACCGCCCACACAAGCGAGAGCCGCATTCTCTGAATCTACTCGTCGTTGCGGTACCCGTTCGCGCCGTGTGCGGCGGATCGAGATCGTGACAAGACACGCTCGACCACCGCTCAACTATCGATACGCCGTCGAGCCTGCCTCACGGTCAGCGCCCGTACGACGTCAGAAACACCGTGCAACACCGCAGGCGTGGCCTGCGTCGCGTTCGATCGCCATGGACCAGTTGAGTGACGACCCGATCCCGGGTCTCATGCGGGGCGCTACGCAGCGAGCGCATGCATGGTTGAGTCGATCGCCCAGCCCCCGCCTCTCGCGCCGGCGGCGTCCGCGTCGAGCGCAGAATCAAGCGAATGCGACGTCCATCTGCGCCATCCACTGGAAGCGCACTGCCGGATCGGCGAACTGATCGCCATGGTCTCTTCCCGCGCGGGCGACAGCGACTGACCACCGCCCTCCGTCTGCCTCATCCGAATCGGGCCCGAAAACGACGACGCCGGCGCATGGCCGGCGTGTCGCGTGCGGACGCGGGCGGCGGGTGTCAGTTCCCCGTGGCCTTGGCCTCCGGTTTGGGGGCCGATGTTTCCCCGGCCTTGCGGATCAGCGAGGCCACCGCCGGCGGCAGTGCGAAGACCTCGGCCGCGGGCGGCTTGGTGTCGATGTACTGCAGCCGCATGACCTGGTTCTGGCCGCCTGCGCGGACCTTCACCACCGTGGCCATCATCGTCGTGCCGACCTTCTTGTACTCCAGGTAGTGCATCTGCACCCGCGCCTTGCCCATCGGCGAGTGCTGGAAGGTGCGGGTGGACAGCAGCATGCCGTCCTCGACCCCGTAGCAGTCGGTGGCTTCGGTGCCGGACTTCCAGGTGACCTCGACCTCGTAGCAGGCGCGTCCCTCGGATTTGGCCAGGCCGATCGTCTTCGCCGACGCGATCAGGCTGCGGTCGCGGGTGGAAAACGCCGGATCGATCTGTTCGAGCAACTGCTGGCGCTCCTCGCCGCGCAGCAGGCGCGGGCCGTTGGCCGGGTCCGACGCCCAGGCGTGTTCGCCGACGACGCCCTGGCGGAAGTCGCCGGCGCCGGGGAAGGTCATCTTCGTCGCGAATTCGCCCTCGCGGGCGTAGACGTTGAGTTCCAGCATCGTCCCCATCTCGACGAATTCGAGCGAAAACCGCGACGTGCCCTGATTGCCCAACGCGCGCATCGCCTCGACGCCGCCGAGCGCCTTGTTGTAGGCGGCGAGCAGCGTATCGGCATCGGGCAGCGGGGCATCGGCCTTCTGCGCGAATGCCGCGGGTGCGGCCGCGGCGGCGGCGATGGACAGAACGAGGGCGAACAGCTTGGGTTGCAGCGTGCGCATGGCGTTACTCCTTCGAAGAGGGGGCGGAAGAATGTGCGGTGGCGGCGCCGGTCGAGGACTGCGCACCGGACGACAACCAGAGCAGCGCCGCCTGCAGGGTGTGATCGGTGGCGGAGGCCAGCGACTGGGCAGTCAGCGCGACCGGAACGTCGGGGACGACGCCGATGCCTTCGACCCGCCGCTGTTTCGGGTCGTGGAAATCGGCGATCGGGTAGTACAGCCAGTCGCCGGAAGGCAGCGGGGTGCTCATCGCCGGCAAGGCCATGCCGGCGCTGGTTTCGCCGAACACGCGCGCGCGGCCGACCGCCTGCAGGCCGGAGGTGAAGACTTCCGAGCAACTGCCCGAGCCGCGGTCGATCAGGATCGCGACCGGCCCGCTCATGCGCCGGAGGTCGCTGCCGTCGTCCGCGACTTCGCGCGGCAGGATCGCGAGATTGAGGTCGCCGTCGCCGGTGCGCATCGTGCCCAGCGTCGAAGGCTGGTCGAACAGCAGGCCGCCGATCGCCCCCATCGAACCGATCATGCCGCCCGGATTGCCGCGCAGATCGAGCACCAGCGCGCGGCAGCCGTGATCCTCCTGCAGGGTGCGCACCATCTGCTCGAACGCCGGCATCGCCCACAGATCGAATTCGACGTGCAGCGCGCAGCCGCCGTCCGCCAACGGCTGTCTGCGGCTGGCGTAGCGCAGGGTCAGGGGCGGCATGCCCGGCAGCAGGCGCACGGACGCGCCTTCCTTCTTCGCCGCGGACAGGGTGCGGATGTGCGCACGGCCGGCGCTGTCGCGCAGTTGCAGCGCGACCCGGCGGCCCGGTTCGGTCTCGCCGATGACGCCGTTGACGCGATGCTGGAACAACAGTTCGGCGCGCCGACGCGAAGCGCCTGCGGGTTGTTCGGCGAGCGCGCCGATCGCGATGGCGGCCTGCATCTCGTCGATGCGGTCGACGCGCCAGCCGGGGCGGATGCCGGCGACGGCGGCCGGCGAACCGGGCTCGACCATCGCGACCAGCAGCGCGCCGTCGACCAGCGCCAGACGCATGCCCAGGGTGCCGTCGCTGGCGGCGATCTTGCCCGACTCCGGCAGCGATTCGGCCGGCACCAGGCTCAGATGGGACACGCCGATGGCTTCGATCAGTTCGCCGATCTCGCGGCGCAGGGCTTTGAGATCCTGCGCGCCTTCGATGTCGGGCTGATGC
>JBIJAD010000043.1:0-16128 GCA_044345955.1 Lysobacteraceae bacterium | reverse complement strand
CCGCGATAGAGCGCGTAGGCTCCGGCGGCGATGCCGGCGGCGGCCAGCAGACGTCCCCCGGTGCTCTGCGGGACGAGATCGCGAAAACCGCTCATGTGCCTTGCCTCCCTGTTCGCGGGCGTCGTCGCGCCGCTTCGCCAGGACAGGATCGACGGACGCCGCAGCGGGATCCGTTCCTGTCGCGGGAGTGCATGAGCAAACGCCATGCCAGATGTCCGGTCGCGATGCCGAGCCATCGGCCCGAGGCAGCGGCAAGCCGCATCGGCAAACGAATTCGCGAAAAATCAGCGGCTTGCGACGCGATCCGTTCGACGGCAATGGCTGTGGACGCGGAAGCGCGGCCGTCACGCCGCCGCCGATGAGTCGGATTTCACCCACCCGACGCGCCGCGTATCGGCGCAGCTCGCGAGCGAGGATTCAGTCCCTCGGCTCCGGGACCGCCTGCTGCTCGACGGTCGCACCCGACGCCCCGCGTCGACGCCAGACCACGTTGTGGCCCACCCGGAACCGTTCGACCAGGCCTTCGGCTTCCAGACGCTCGAGCGCGATTTCGGTCAATGCCGGCGATTCCGGCCGATCCGGCCAGCGGATCCACCAGCGGTGGATGCCTTCGAGCGTGTCCGCGCTGTCGGGACGCTCGCGCAGATACTCGCGGATCGCGGTCTCGACTTCGGCGAGCAGACTGTCGTGCATCGGGGCGCGTTGCGGCCAGGGTGCGACCATCCTAGCAGGCCGCCGCCGGCTCAGGCCGAGTCGCGCCCCTCGCCCACATCCAGCCGGTACTTGCGCACAAGCTTGCCGAACGCGCTGCGCTCCTGCTGCGAGATCCTTGCCGCCTGCGAAATGTTGCCGCCGGCGCGCGACAGCGCGCGCCGGACGTAGTCGCGTTCGAATTCGGCCAAGGCATCGGCCTTGGCCTGCCGGTACGGACGGAAATCGCGCTCGCCACGCGCCGGAGACTCGGTGCTTTCCGCCTGCGTTTCCGGCATCAGCATCGCCCGCGCATCGCGCAGACGCAGTTCTTCCTCGTCGCTCATCAGGAACTCGCGGTGGATCACGTTCTCCAGTTCGCGCACGTTGCCAGGCCATTGATAGCGGCGGATGAAATCCATGCCCTCGGCATGCAGCCGACGCGCGCCGGTGCGGTACTGATGGATCAGCCGCGCCAGCACCTCGCGCGCCAGCTCCAGCGCGTCGCCGGCGCGCTCGCGCAGCGGCGGCAGACGCAGGGTCAGCACGTTCAGGCGATACAGCAGGTCCTGGCGGAAGCGGCGTTCGCGGGCGAGCGCATCCAGGTCGGCATTGCTCGCCACCAGCACGCGGACATCGACCTTGAGCAGGCCGCCGCCGCCGACCCGCCGATAGGTGCGGTCCTGCAGGAAACGCAGCAGCGAGGCCTGGGCCTTGGGCGTGAGCGCATCGATCTCGTCGAGGAAGATCGTCCCGCCGGCGGCCTGGCCGATCAGGCCCGCCGAAGCGGTCTTGGCGTCGGTGAACGCGCCGCGTTCATGGCCGAACAGTTCGCTCTCCACCAGCGATTCGGCCAGCGCGCCGCAGTTCACCGGCACGAAGGGTTTGTCGCAGCGCGCGCCGAGATAATGGATGGCACGCGCCGCCACTTCCTTGCCGGTGCCGGTCTCGCCGGCCACCAGTACGGTGGCGTCGAGTCCGGCCATACGCGAGACCTGCTCCACCACCTTGCGGAACTGCGGCGAAGACCCGATCAGATTCATCCGCGAAAACGCTTCCATCGATCCGCTCCCTGTTCCTCGCCAACCGTCCTGTCGGCCTTTGGTCCTGCGTCTGCGGTTTCCGGAGCCGGCCTCGGGCCGGAACGATCGACGGAAACCCAGATGTCAGCGACCGATTCATGCGGACCGGCGCCGGGCGACCGGGCCGGTGTGACACAGCCTCCCGACCCGAACGCTCAGGACACCACCGACCCGGAGCGCGCCGGATCGGAAACGACGAGGGTTGCGGAACTGCGACAGAAGGGCGAAGACCGTCGTCGGCGTCGCGCACGGCGGGAACCGGCGCCGGAAACATCGAAACGGGAATGTCCGTCGAGGGCATCGCCCACGACGATGGACCTGCGGGCGCCCCCGGCGCCCGGCTCAGTGCAACTTGATCGATCGACGACAACGTCCACGAATCCCCCGACATCCATGCGGGCGCGGCCCTGCAGCGTGGGACAGGCGCGATCATGCACCCTGCCGTCGCGTTTCACCGACCGATCCCGGTCGCCACCCTGCACGATCCACGCGGACCGGCATCTTTACCAGCTCTTGATGACCACGGCAAGCGTGTCGATGTCGGCAGCCGGCCGCGGCACCGGGGCCTCGGGCCGGCCGACGAGGGGCGAAGCGGGATGATTTCCGAGGGCGTCAGGTCGCCGCAGCGATCCGCTGCCGGGCGTCGGGGTGCGGTCGACAGCAAACGGTGGACGTTGCGGTGTCCGCGAACCGACGCATCAGTATTTCTGTGTCCATTTGTCGCGCTTGTGCGCCAACCATTCGTCGAACGACTTACCGCTCCACTTGTCTCTCTTCGAGACGACCTGATCGAAATGCTGCTGCAGATGTTTAGGATGCATCGCGGAGATCGGCTCCATTTTCGACAACTCGCGCAATGCCTCGGCACCTCCCTTCCCTGCGCCGGCGAAGCCGACGCCGGGATCGGTGAATTCCGCGTCCTTCATCCTGCCGTGCTTGGCCAGATACATCGAACTCATCGCGCTCAGCAGCGCATTTCTCCCCCCTCGCGCCACTTCGGAAATGCCGATTTCATGGCCGAAGACAACCGCCATTCTCGCCTGTTCGTCGCTGCCGAGCAGCGGCTTGTTGAGGCTCGACGTGCCCTTCAGCACGCGCATCGTGTTCGTCGCCCATTGATCGCCGGAAGCGGCAATGAGCGCGTCGTGCTTCATGGCGCCCTTGTCGGGCACCTGGGTGGAGATATTGGGGTTCGGGCCGAGTTCCGGACTGAAGCCATGCCCGAAATTGCCGTGGGCATGCACCGTGGTCATCTCGCCGAATTTGAAGTTTCCCGGTTTTCCGCTCGGGTGCGGCCGCAGGAACGTGTTCTCGACGGCGGTCGCGCCGCGGTCCATTGCGGTGCCGGTCAGCTCCCGCCACGTCTTGCCGGAGGTGCTGACCTGTGTGACCGACATTTTCCGAGGGAAATCCGAACTGGACGAGGACATCGCGACATTTCCTTTCGAGATCGAGCTCCGACCGGACCCGAGGCCCGCGATCCACCCGTCACGCTGCGACGACAAAAGATCGAAGACCAGTTGCCTGAAGCAAACAAGATCCATGCCAAGCCCGGGCATGCACGCAAGCCCATGATTCGAAAGGCGGATACACAGCGTCCCTGCACCGCAACGCGAAGATCACCGTGTCGGCAGAAACCACGAATCCACGGCCGCGCCTGCGGCCGGGCGGCCGGGATTAGGCAGCAAAGCCCAAAAAACAAGGTGGTCCGAAGCATCGACATGCTCCCGGAGCGGGCGTGTCGAATCCCACCCGGTCAGGTGGAATTTCACTCAGGGCCCTTGCCGGGGGCGATCGAACGGTGGCGGAAGGCGTCCGGTCGCGGAGCATCGGCGATGCCGGATCCGGAAACTCGGCGCCGTCAAACGACGAGGCCGCCCGGCGGCCTCGTGATCGCAGCCTCCCCGCAATCCGGCGGGCGTCGGACCGCGTGCGCACGCTCCGGAAGGGAGCGACGACGGATGTTTTCGATCAGAACGGTTGTGTACACCCGCGAAAGAACGATGCCGAGAAATTCCTTTCGCATCAATTTGTTATCACGAAAAAACTCAACACGACGCGCCGGAACAGTCGCGTTTAGGCGACTGGAGTGTTGCCAGGAGCAACGAAATCAGCACAACCGACGCGTCGGTCTCGCATGGCTTCGCGTAGTACATCTACGCCTCCATCGCGCAGTTGACCTGAGACGAAAGAAAGGCGCCAGGCAAGGTGCTCAAGGCGGCACGCGAAGAGTTCATCGAGGAGCCGGGTGCTCGAGGCGGCTGACACCTGCGGGAGCACGCCGCCATTCAATCGCTTCCCGACGGGGGACCTGAGGCGCGTGCACGAGGCGCGGTTCCCTGCGGCGGTCCTGCGAGATCGGAGGTGAACCCACATCGGACCACCACCTGATTGGCTACACACTCCGTACGCGGGCCACGTCGATGGCGATTACGTCCGCTGGCCGCGCCATTGGCCCGGGGCGCCTGCTGCATATCCCGTCATTGAACGGCCGGTTCAACGGAGAGGTCTGGTTCGAACGCCTTAGCGAGTCGAAGAACCCGAGAGGTAAAGTCATCGTAGCCATCCGGCCAATCGCCGGACACCTCTCTTCCTTGAACCTGGCGCACGGCCACCAAGCGAGCGCGCGGTACCACCACGATGTACTGGCCGAGGAAACCGTTCGCCTCATAGGCAAGGATCGGCTGGTGGATCTGTCGCATTGGAGTTCGAAGCGAGAGCCCTTTCGAACTCAGAAGCGCTCGCACCTCGTCGCGCGACCTTTGGTCAACAAACGCGACATCGAGAAGCTCCCTGGAGCTTCCAAAACGCCGGCCTGTGAAAGGCTTGATTCGCGCAATCTGCTCTTCATTCAGGCCCGACGCCGCGAGCTTGTCCACACCGGCAGCGTCGACCTCGAAGGGATACGCTTCAGTCCGACGCCACCACAGGAATCCATAGTAGCGATAGTCGCTTGGGCTTTGAGCAACCATTGCGCGGATGAAACCCGAGTCGATCAACTGTTCGTTCTCCCAGCGCCCTTCGTCGAGAACCAACTGACCGATCTTCGCTGCATCTTGAGCTGTCGCCTTCCATCCGGACATCGCATAAGGGTTCCCGGCCGGATCGAACCCGAAGGCTGTGTTCCATGCATTTCCTTCTATCCCCATAGGGCGAAGGAGGTCGCTCTCGATGTAGCGATCCATTCTCTTCCCTGAAGCCTTCTCGATGATCCCGGCAAGTAGATTCATCGCCTTGTTGTTGTAGGAAAAAACCTTGCCCGGCTCATCACTCAACTCTGCCGCAAGGGCGAGCTTGATCAGGTCAGGAGCGGGATAAATCTCTTCCGACGCCATCGGGACATTCTGGAGGCCCGACGTCTGATCAAGGAGCATTCGGATCGTGATCTTTGCTTTGCGACCCTGCCTCCATTCCGGGTAGAAGTCCGACACGGGCTGATCAAGGGATATGATTTTCCCCTGCGTAACCAAGCGACCGACCGCGAGTGCGATCAGCGACTTTGTTACAGACATCGTCTCAATCGCTCCGGGTGGTTTGCCAGAGCGATAGTACTCGGCAACAACGCGTCCATCCCGGAGGACGAGCATCGCGTCAGTATTCGAAGCACGAGCGCCCTCGATCAGAGATGAGATCGCGAGCGACGTCTCCTCATCCTGAATTGACGCCGGAGATGCACCGGCCGAAGACACCAAGCAGAGCACCGCAAAGATCAGTGCCAAGAACGAGCGATTGAACATGAGGATGTCCATGCCGGGGGTGCCCGAGCGTCATGGCGTGATGGGACTGAATCACAGAGCTTTATCGAATGTGAAGCGGGCGGCACATGCCATTAGTCACTGCCCCCCGCTGACGGACTTGCTGCGCCACAGGTAGTACGAGGCTTCGCTGAAGCCGTGCCGCCGGCACAGGTCCTTGACCGGCATTCGGCCTACGCCTCACGCAGCAACCCGATGATCTGCTCTTCCGAAAACGACTTCTTCACGTCGAATCTCCGTCGTCCGGAGGATTGGACTCCAAACCGCCGTCCCACTCGAAACGAGGAGGACGGCGCAGAAAAGGCCCCGTAAAAATGGGGCCTCTCCGACATCTTCATCGACGCTTAGAAAAAGGTGTTGGCTAGAACGGAATATCGTCGTCCGAGAAATCGTCCATCGGCGGCGGGCTGTTGGCCGGCGCCTGGCGCTGACCGCCGGCACCGCCGCCACTGCGCTGGCCGCCGCCGTAGCCGCCACCACCGCGCTCGGAGCGCTGGCTGCGCATCGGCCGGTCGCCGCCACCTTCGCCGCCGCTCCGGCCGCCGAGCATCTGCATCTCGTCGGCGATGATATCGGTGAAGTAGCGCTCGACCCCGTCGTTGCCGGTGTATTTGTCGTAGCGGATCGAACCCTCGACGTAGACCTGCGAGCCCTTGCGCAGGTACTCGCCGGCGATCTCGCCGAGCTTGCCGAAGAAGGTCACCCGATGCCACTCGGTGCGTTCCTGGGTGTTGCCGTCGCGGTCCTTGCGCACGCTGGTGGTGGCCAGCCGGACCTTGGTGACGGCCATGCCGCCCTGGGTGTACTTGGTTTCGGGATCGTCGCCGAGGTTGCCGACCAGAATCACCTTGTTGATGCCGCGTGCCATGAATGTACCTGCTGGTTCGCCTGAAGACGGCGGAAGGATCGCCGATTATAGCCGGCCCCGGGTATCGGGGATTTCCCCGTCCCGGGGTAGGAAAACCCTGAATCCGCGCCCGCTCCGGGGCTCTTATAATGTCCGTCCCCACTGTCTGGACCGCTCATGGACGCGACTTCGGCGCCCGCCACGCTCGACCTCCCCGCCATCCAGGCCCTCGCCGCCGCCGACATGGCCGCGGTCGATGCCCTGATCCGGCGCCGGCTCGGGTCCGACGTGGTCCTGGTCAATCAGGTCGCCGAACACATCGTCGCCGCCGGCGGCAAGCGTCTGCGGCCGATGCTGCTGCTGCTCGCCGCGCGCGCGCTCGGCCACCGCGGCCCCGATGCGCACCAGCTCGCGGCGGTGGTCGAATTCATCCACACCGCCACCCTGCTCCACGACGACGTGGTCGACGAGTCCGACCTGCGCCGCGGCCGCAAGACCGCGAACGCGCTGTTCGGGAACGCCGCCAGCGTGCTGGTCGGCGATTTTCTGTATTCGCGCAGCTTCCAGTTGATGGTCGAACTGGAGCGGATGCCGGTGATGAAGATCCTCGCCGACACCACCAACGCGATCGCCGAGGGCGAGGTGCTGCAGTTGCTGCACATCCGCAACCCGGACACCGACGAGCGGGCGTATCTGGGCGTGATCGAACGCAAGACCGCGGTGCTGTTCGCCGCCGCCACCCGCCTCGGCGCGCTGCTGGCCGGCGCCGACGAGGCCCTGCAGCAGCGACTGCACGATTACGGCATGGCCCTGGGCTACGCCTTCCAGATCGCCGACGACGTGCTCGACTACAGTGCCGACGAAGCCGCGCTGGGCAAGCATCTGGGCGACGATCTGGCCGAGGGCAAGGCGACCCTGCCGCTGATCCACGCGATGCGCCGCGCCGACGACGCCACCCGCGCGCGCCTGCGCACGATCGTCGAGGAAGGCGATGTCGACGCGATGCCCGAGGTGCTGGCCGCGATCGCGGCCGCCGACGCGCTGGCCTACAGCCGGGCGCGTGCCGAAGCCTATGCCGACGCCGCCGAGCGTGCGCTCGAGGGGCTCGCGGAGAACGACGCGGTGGCCGCGCTGCGCGGACTGGCCCGCTACGCGGTGCGCCGCGACCACTGACGCGCACGCTTCCGGGCCATGCCCTTCTCCGCGGACGAACGCAGAGTGCTGCTGGCGGTCAAGGGCGTGGGCCCGACCGTGATCGGTCGACTGGAGCAGATCGGCATCGACACCCTCGATGCCTTGGCCGAAACCCGTGTCGACGACATCGTCGTGCAGGTCGCGGCGATGCTCGGCACGACCTGCTGGAAAAACAGCCCGCAATCGAGAAGCGCGATCGCGGGAGCGATCGAAGCCGCGAAACATCATCGCGCCCGCTGACTCGCCGGGCACGCCTCCGCTTCTTGCGGGAGGGCCGGCAGGCCCGAGGAATTGCAGAAAGTCTTTCCGCAGCCCGTCGGGCCTTCCGGCCCCACCACAGCGAATTCCGCGTGCGGCTCCCTCGCGGGCCTCAATCCCCGAAGCGTTCGTGGAAGAACAGGTTCATCATCGAGAACGCACGCTTCGCCGCCCGTTCGTTGTAGACGCAGCCCGGCGGGCTGTTGGCGCTTTCCAGGGCGAAACAGTGGACCGCGCCGCTGAAGTTCACGAACTGCCAGTCGGCGCCGGCGGCCTTCATCTCGCTTTCGAAACCGGCGATCTGTTCGGCCGGGACGTAGGTGTCGTCGGCGCCGTTCAACACCAGCACGCTGGTCTTGAGCGCGCCGGACGCGGCCGGCAAGGTGGTGTCGAGGCCGCCGTGGAAGCTGACGACGCCGGCGATCTCGGCGCCGCTGCGCGCGAGCTCGAGCACGGTCTTGCCGCCGAAGCAGTAGCCGAACGCACCGATCCGGGCGGTATCGATGGGCGCCTTGTCGGCCTGTGCGCGCAGGGCACCCAGCGCGGCGGCGGCGCGGGCGCGCAGGCCCGGCAGATCCTGGTACATCTTCGTGACCTGGGCGCGCGCGGCCTTGTCGTCTTTCGGACGCACGCCGCGACCGTAGACATCGGCGACCAGCACCACGTAACCGGCGGCGGCGACCTTCTTGGCCTCCTCGACCGCGGCCGGGGTCACGCCTTTCCAGTCCGGCACCATCACCAGGCCGGGACGGGGCACGTTGGTGGAAGCGTTGTAGACGAGGAAACCGCTGAAACGCTGTTTGCCGAGGGTCCATTCCACCGGTTTGGCCTGCATCTGGGCCAGCAACGGCAGCGGCATCAGCAGGGACAGACACAACAGGGCGAAGATCGTTGCCCGGCGGGTCATCGTCATGGGGCTTTCTCCTGTTCCGTGGGGAGGGTCAGCCTACCCGGAAAAGAAGACGATTGCCGCCGCGCCGGTCGCGGTCGTCGGCCCGGATGCGCCGCTCGGCGCTCAGGCGATGCCGAGCCCGGGAATGGCGGCGATGGCATCCGGGTCGAAACCGGCGAGCGCGGCGAAATGACGGCCGCGCTCGGTGTAGTCGCGATAGGCGCCGAAACTCGGCGCGCCCGGCGACAGCAGAACCACGCCCCCGCCGCCGAGCATGCGTCGCGCCTCGGCGACCGCGGCCGGCAGATCGGCGGCCTGCGCCAGCGCGAAACCGGCCTCACCCGCGACCGGCGCCAGCAGCGCGTGGATCATCGGGCCGTTCTGGCCGAGGGTAACGATGACCGCGGGGGCGCCCGACGCCGGCGCGCCTGGGCATATGGCCTCCGCGAAATCGCTCCAGTCCAGGCCGCGGTCGTGGCCGCCGGCGAGCAGCGCGATCCGCCGCCCCGGAAAACAGGCCAGCGCCGCCAGGGTCGCGTGCGGCGTGGTACTGATCGAATCGTTGACCCAGACCAGACCGTCGCGTTCGCCCAGGGTCTGCAGCCGGTGCGGCAGCGGCCGGAAATCCGCCGCATGCGGCGCGAGCGCGACCGCATCCAGGCCCAGCGCTTCGATCGCCGCCAGTACCGCACACAGATTGCCGCGATTGTGGCGGCCCGGCAGCGGCAGACCCGAAGTGTCGAATACCGCCCGTTCGCCGCGATGCACGACATCGCCGCGCAGATGCCAGCCGTCGCGGACGCCGACGAAACGCACGTCGCTGTCCGGCAGGCGCAGCGCCGACAGCCTGCGGTCCTCGGCGTTGAGGATCGCGATGCGCGGGTGCGCGGCTTCGAACAGCGAGAGTTTGTCGGCGACATAGCGGGCCTCGCCGCCGTGCCAGTCCAGATGTTCGGGAAAAATATTGGTCGCGATCGCGATCCGCGGCGCCACGCCGGCAGCGGCGACATCGCGGGTCTGATAGCTGGACAGCTCGATCGCCCAGAATTCGGGCGGCTGCTCGACATCGAGCAGTTCCAGCAGCGGCAGGCCGATGTTGCCGCACAGCGCGGTGCGGTGGCCGCCGGCGCGCAGCAGATGCGCGAGCAGCGCGGTGGTGGTGCTCTTGCCCTTGGTGCCGGTGACGCAGATCGTGTTCGCTTCGGGATGTTCGGCGAACCATAGTGTCGTGCCGCCGATGAAACGGGTGCCGCGTTCGGCCGCGGCCAACGCCTCCGGCCCATAGGGGCTTATGCCCGGCGACTTGACGACGATCTCGAACGCGGCCAGACGCTCGGCGGTGGCCGCGGTCTCGATCGCGAGCAACCGATCGGCCAGCGCCTGCGCATCGGCGGCTTCGGCCTCGCTGCAGAACAGGGTCAAAGACAGCGACGGCAGACGCCGGCGCAGCGCGCGCCAGGCGGCGCGACCTTCCCGCCCCCAGCCCCAGAGCGCGACGCGACGGCCGTCGAGCGAAGCGATGTCAGGCCGCGAACTGCGCACGCAGGCGCTCCCACAGCGGCGCGGGAATGGCATGTTCTTCGTCCGGCACCAGCAGCGGCGCCAGCGCGAGTTCGCCGGCATCGAGCTGCGGCAGGATCTCGCGCGCGAAACGTTCGACGATCTCGTCCTCGCGCCATTCCGGACGCGCGGCCAGCGCCGCCAGCGCCGCGCGCGATTCGCGCGCCTCGCCGACGCATTCGAAAGGTTTGTGGTCGCGGTATTCCAGCAGTGCGTCGTAGCCGGAAATCTGTCCGGCGTCGTCGAGCAGATTGCGGCCGAAGATGCCGACCAGTCGCGGCTTTGGCATGAACGGGGCCAGCGCGAGGAACACGAAATGGCACTTCGGACAGACCCCGCACCAACGGCTGGCCGGACGCTCGCCGAGGATATGGAAATTGCGGTTGCAACTGGAGAAATGCGCGTCGTAGCGGTCGCTCTTCGCGAACTGCCGCGCCACCGCCAGTTCGCTCAGCGGACGCAGCAGCGAGTAGTAGCGCAGATCGGCGGCGACATGCCGGCGCAGATGCGCGGCGAAATCGCGCTCGAAGGCCCAGCCCTTGGACCACTGGTGATTCACCTCGCCCGTTCCTTCGATGAGGCTGCCGTAGCTGGCCGAGCGTTCGTTGGAGAACACGACCTGATCGGCGTCGAGCAGCACCGCGGCAAAGGCCAGGATCGCGGAATTGACCGCAGTCACCGGGATGTGGCCGTTCCACGCGCCCTGACGGTTGTACTCGAACAATTCCGGCGCGAGCTGGCGGCCGAGACCGAGCGTCGGCAGGCCGGTACGCTCGGCACAGGCGCGGATCAGTTGCGAACCGCCGATCCAGGTTACGGTCTGGTCGACCCCGGCCGAGCGCAGGGCCTCGATGCTGACCAGCGAATCCTTGCCGCCGCCGATGGCGACGAGGGCGTGTTCGCGCAGGCCGAGCGCGGAAGTTTCGGTCGCGACATGCGCCGCTCCCATGGGAAAACGGATCCTGCCGTGCAGGTCGAGCCCGTTGCGGTAGGCGAATTCGCCGAGACCGTTGAGGTAGACGCTTTCCAGCAGCGCGGCGGTATCGGCGTCGATGGCGTAGCCGTCGATGCGGATCTCCGGCGGCACCGCGGCCTTGTAGTAACTCACGCCCGCGATCAGATGCAGCAGGCGAAGTGCGCGTTCGGCCGCCGCGGCACGCGCGCCCTCGAGCGCGAAGGGCGCGCCGGGCACGGTCACGGTCTCGATCAGTTCGGGACCGTCGTCGAAGCCGTAGACGAGCTGCGCGATGCCGGTCTGCGCGTCGAAGCCGCAGCGGACGAAACGGAAGACGCGAATTTCGTCGCGTTTGAATTCCCACACGGGTTTCGGAACATCAGACATCGACGATTTCCTCTGCAGGCAACGCCCGCAGGTTGTAGGTATTGGCCATCGCCATGCCGTAGGCGCCGGCGTCGGCGATCAGCAGCACGTCGCCCTCGGCGGTTGCCGCCGGCAGCATGCGCGCGCGGCCGAGCACGTCGCTGCTTTCGCAGATCGGGCCGACCACGTCGAACGCGACGGTGTCGGCATCGTCGAGCCGGGACAGATTGCGGATCTCGTGCCAGGCGTCGTACATCGCCGGGCGCATCAATGCGTTCATGCCGCCGTCGGCGCCGACTCGACGCAGGCCGTCCTTGACGATCACCTGGGTGACGCGCAGCAGCAGCACGCCCGCTTCCGCGACCAGATAACGCCCCGGTTCGATCGCCAGCCGGTAGCGCGGATAGGCGGCCTTGATCTCCTCCAGCCCCGCGCGCCAGGCGTCGAGATCGAACGGCCGCGCGTCCGGCGCGTACGGCACCGGCAGGCCGCCGCCGATGTCGAGGGTTTCGACGGTGCCGATCTGCTCGGCGAGGCTGGCGAGGTCCGCATGGACCTCGCGCCAATGCGCGGGGTTGTCGATGCCGCTGCCCAGATGCGCATGCAGGGCGACGATCCGCGCATCGAGCCGCCGGGCTTCGGCCGCGAACGTCTGTGCCTGGCCCGCAGGCAGGCCGAACTTGGCTTCGGCGCCGCCGGTGCGCACCTTCTCGTGATGGCCGTCGCCGCGGCCCAGATCCAGCCGCAACCACAGCGCGCGGTCGCGGAAGGTCTCGGGCCAGCGCTGCAGCGCCTCGACGCTGTCGACGGTCACGTTGATGCCACGGGCGAAGGCCGCATCGTATTCGGCGCGCGGCGCGAAGCTCGGCGTGAACAGCACCCGCTGCGGATCGATCTGCGGCAGCACCGCGAACACATGCTCGACCTCGGCCAGCGAGACGCATTCGAAGCCGAATTCCTCGGCTTCCAGCGTACGCAGGATCGCCGGATGCGCATTGGCCTTGAGCGCGTAGAAACGGCGATCGACCGCCGTGGCCGTGCGCAGCGCGCGCGCCCGGGCGCGCACGGTCGCCAGATCGTAGACGTAGCGCGGCGTCCCCGCCTCGGCGCGCGCGCACAGCGCAGCGGCCGCGTCATGCCACCACGGCGTCTCGCGCTGCGGCGGGCCGTGTGCGATCTCGTTCCAACTCGGGCCGAACACCGCCGCGTCCTGCACCGGCATCGCGCCGCTGCGGATCAGCTCTCCGTGCAATTGCGGCAGCAGGCCGTCGGCGTCGGCCTCGTCGATCACGAAGGTGAGGTTGAGATCGTTCGAGGACTGCGAGATCAGATGCACGCGCTCCTGGCCGAACGTCGCCCATACGTCGGAGAGTTTGTGCAGCAGCGAGCGCATGCCGCGGCCGACCAGAGTGATCGCCGCGCAGGGCGCGATCACCTTGACCCGGCAGACTTCGGACAGATCGGCCGACAGGCGATTGAGCACGTCGCTGTTGACCAGATTCTCGCTGGGGTCGAGCGAGACGGTGACGTTGGTTTCGGACGAACCGATGAGGTCGATCGACAGCCCGTGGCGCTTGAAGCGCTCGAACACGTCGGCGAGGAAGCCGACCTGCTGCCACATGCCGATGGTTTCCATCGACACCAGCACGATGCCGTTGCGACGGCTGATCGCCTTCACGCCGGGCACGGTGGCGACGCTGGCGTCGATCCGGGTGCCGGGCAGATCCGGGCGTTCGGTGTCCAGGATGGCCATCGCCACGCCGGCGTCGCGGCAGGGCGCGATCGAACGCGGATGCAGGACCTTGGCGCCGGTGGTCGCGATTTCCTGGGCTTCGGCATAGTCCAGCCGCGCCAGCAGGCGCGCATCGGGCACATCGCGCGGGTTGGCGCTGAACATGCCGGGCACGTCGGTCCAGATCTCGACCCGCTGCGCCTTCAGCAAGGCACCGAAATACGCGGCCGAAGTGTCCGAACCGCCGCGGCCGAGGATCGCGCTGCCGCCGTCGGCATGGCGGGCGATGAAGCCCTGGGTGATGAGCATCCGTGCCGGCTGCGCGGCGAAGCGCGCGCGGAAGTCTTCGACGCCGAGATAACGGCAGTTCACCGACAGCCGTTGCGCCCAGGCGCTGGCGTTGGGCAGCGAGACCGCATCCAGCCAGTCGCGCGCATCGCACCAGCCGAAGTCCAGGCCCTGCGCGCGCAGATAGGCCGCGCCGAGCGTGGACGACAGCAGTTCGCCCTGGGCCAGCACTTCGGCCTGCCAGTCCAGCGTGCGGGCCTCCGCGCGCGGATCGGCGCCGAGTGCGCGCAGTGCGGCGAGGCGCACGCCGAGCACGGCATCGGGATCGAGATCGAGTTCGGCGCAGAAGGTGCGATGGCGTTCGATCAGCGCTTCGATGCGGGCGTCGATCTCGCGGCCGTCGGCAGCACCTGCATTCGCGATCGCCTGCAGTTCGTTGGTGACGCCCGACAGCGCCGAGACCACCACCAGCACCCGTGCGCCTGCGTCTGCAGCGCCCGATTCCGCCCGTTTGTTCGCCAGACGCCCGATCGTGTCCCAGCGGTGGCGACGCGACACCGAGGTGCCGCCGAATTTGAGCACGACCCAGGCGGGGCCGGCGGAGTGCGTATCGGGCATCGGGGAGGGTGGAGGGTTGTTAGACTGGGGAGGAACCGGCAGGGGGCCGGCATGAACGTCGCATTCTAAGCCACCGGACCCTCACGCCATGATGCCGCTCCGTTATCTGCAGATGGATGTTTTCGCCGACCGCCCGGGCGCGGGCAATCCGCTGGGCGCGGTGCTCGACGGCGAGCGTTTCGATCCGGCGCGGATGCAGGCCTTCGCAGCCTGGACCAATCTGTCCGAAACCATCTTCCTGCTGCCGCCGACGACGCCGGCGGCCGATTACCGCGTGCGCATCTTCACTCCGCGCCAGGAACTGCCCTTCGCCGGGCATCCCAGCGTCGGCGCGGCCTGGGCCGCGTACGAGGCCGGCCTGGTGGCGCCCGACAAGCATCAACTGGTGCAGGAGTGCGCAGCCGGCCTGCTGCCGGTGCGGGTGGATGCGATCGGCGACGTGCGCTTCCCGAATGTCCGCGCGCCCCGCGCCCGCAGGATCGGCGGCGCGGAGTTGGCGCCGGCGCTGGTGGCGGCGGCGGCATCGAACATGACGCCCGGCGGGCTCGCGCCCGCGCTGTGGGACAACGGGCCGCGCTGGTGGCTGCTGGAACTGGCCGATGCCGAGTCGGTGCGTCGACTGCGCCCCGACCACGCCGCGATCGCCGCGCTGACCACCGCCACCGGTGCGGTCGGGCTGGCGGTGCACGCGCCCGACCCGCGCGCCGGCTTCCATCTCGCGGTGCGCGCCTTCTGCCCCGCCGACGCGATCCCCGAAGACCCGGTCACCGGCAGCGCCCAGGCCGCGATCGCCGCCAGTCTGGCCGAAGCCGGACGCCTCCCCGGCCAGGACGGCCGCTACATCGGCAGCCAGGGACGCGAAATCGGGCGCGATGGGCGGGTGCGGGTGCATGTGGATTCGGAGGGGGAGGTGTGGATCGGCGGCGCCGTCCAACCCGTCATCCGCGGCACGCTCGTCTGGTGAGCCTACGCCCGCAACATCGCCGACTCATTGCCATCCGCCGCCGACGCGGCCTCATCACCACCGCAATGGACAAGCCACTGCGGGTCGGATCGGCGGCGCGGTCCAGCCGGTGATCCGCGGAACGGTCGAGGGGTGAGCAGACGCCCGGAGCATCGCCTAGGCGTCGCCGTTTTGCCATGTGCGCGAATGCGCTTCAAGTCGTTGGTTCGGAAGTCCGGCGACTTAGGGCCTCGGACTTCGGGCGAGCAGATCCGTCGCCAACCTCTCATCTAGTCGATCACTCGATGTAGAGGCAGCAATATCGCTTCAGCCGCATTTCGCCGGGAAGAGTGACAATCGCCCCGGGCGGGTCCATGATCGGGGCACGACCCGCAGAGGAGGCGTATGCGCATGGCGGCAGGTCGCGCGGTTCCCGAAGTGAATGGTCGGGAGGGGAATGCGGGGACGGCATCGGTGGTCATCCGGTGCCGATGCATGGAGACGCTCTCATACGTTGCGGCGACAAGCGCACGCCTGTCCGATCGCGGAATCGGCCGACGATTTCCCGGTCGCGCAGGTCCGTCGCACGTTGTTCGTGAAGGCGCCGTCGGGTTTCGGGCGCCGCGAAATCCGGACGATCGGTGCGGGACATGTCTTCACGATTGACCAACGGACGATCGATCGGGGGAACGATGAAGAGATAGGCCGCTCTCGGACGCGCGCAAGTCGTGGGCAATGGCATTGCCCAGGCTGCCCGGCTCGGGGACTCGGCGCACGTTGCACACGAGCCAAAGACGTATTTCTTCATTCCGATCGGAACAATGCCGGACCTGCCACGGTCCAGGCTGTCGAGGCCGGCTCCGGGGACGACACGACCATCACCTTGTCCGCCGGGTCGGACGGGTCCCAGATCGTGCAGTCCTTCCAGAACTGCAACATCTTCGAACT
>JBIJAD010000042.1:0-16204 GCA_044345955.1 Lysobacteraceae bacterium | reverse complement strand
GCATGGACAAGTTCACCGAACAGGTGCTCGCCCAGACCGGCCTGATGGGTATGGTCGGCAAGGCCGAACGCGGCCCGGCCGCGATCGAGGCGATCCGCAAACACGAATCCGTGTACCTGATGGCCGTCGGCGGCGCCGCGTATCTCGTGTCGAAGGCGATCAAGGCCGCGAAAGTCGTCGGTTTCGCCGACCTCGGCATGGAAGCGATCTACGAATTCGAGGTGCAGGACATGCCGGTCACGGTCGCGGTCGATTCCGCCGGCGAATCGGTGCACCAGACCGGCCCGCGCGAATGGCAGGCCCGCATCGGCAGGATCCCGGTGGTCGTGTCATGACGCTGCCGCCCTCCGTCGCGCCCGCCGCGACGGCCGGGGCGGTGCGCGGCCCGCGGCGCATGGGTGGAAAAACACCCAAACGATGCGCTCCGGCACCGCCCGGCGGGTGTCCGGCCGGTTGCCGAGAATGGCGCGCCAGGCGGGTTTCGCCTGATTCCATGCGGCCTGCGCCCGTCTGCGCGAGGCGCGTTCATCTTCGAAGCGACGAAAACGCCCGCTGGCACGGCGCTTGCTCGTATGAAACGGTGCAGTGTGCGTTCCGGGAGGTCGCATGAGCGGGCAGAAACGCAAGCGGGAACCGGCCGGCAAAGAGAAAAAGGACACGGGGCGCGGCAATGATCCGACGCCCGCCCCGCCCCTGAAGCGGCAGAGGGCCGACGACGACTTCATTGCGCCCTACGTGCCGAACTTCACATCGCAGAACGTCGGTCGCGTCGGCGCACCCATTCCGCCGCGGGATCTCGTCGGCAGGCAGTTCCATGCGGCGATCGAGCGCCTGCGCGATGGCGGCAATGAGATCGTCTCGACCGGATTCTCTCTCAGGGTCAAGGTCGGGAGCGATCGCAATGCCGTACTGGATGATGTTCCGGTGGGGGGCACGTTCAGCGTGTTCCAACACAGGACCACCGGATTGGTTCAAGGCAATCTCCTGACCGGTGCAAACAGCGCTTACGTCGGCAGTGACGACAGATCCAGCGTGTTGCCGAGGCGCCTTTCGCTCCAGCGGGCCCGCCTGGAAAGCCGTGCCATCAAGCAATTGTCGGATTCCGGGCCGGCCTACGCGGCTCACGCCAAGATTTCGCACTTCGACGAAGCGAAGTTGGTGTCAGACAGAGAACACAGAGGTAGACAAAGAATCTCGAGGGATGCGCCACTGGGAGGTATCGCCCTCGCTTCGCATCTGGAGGACGTGACGGCCAAACGCGCGGTGGGGCTGGAGGATGTCGGTTCCGCGATCCGTGCCAAGGTCCTGACGGTGAAGTGGAGGTCGCTCGAAGGCGACCGCAATCCTGGCGCGCGTTTCCGCAACGACCTGTTGGCGTCGTTCCCCCAGTTGGGGAACAAGAATGTGCCTGCCGGAGGGCTGGACGAAGGCGGAATTTCCGCGCTCAAGAGTCATTGGGATGGGAACGGAGCCATCTTCAGCAAGCAGACCCAGATCGAGAAGATCCGGACCGCGCATGAAGACGCGTGGAGCGCGGCGGATCGTCGATTCGTGAGCAAGTTCCGTGCGCTCAGATCCGAGGAGGTGCGTCCGCGAGGCTGGTGGCGGGAAAACGAGGAACGTGCTCACTCGATCGTGCAAGGCCTCGAATCGAAGCAGCCGAACACGAAAGCAGACGCCGTACAGGAGTTCGCGGAGATCCGCGAGGAGTACCGCACGAGAAAGCTCGCCCGGCACGGCATCAAGAGCGATTGAAGTTCGCGTTCGCCTGCGCGGGACGCAAGTGCGTCCGGTCGGGCGCGACCGCTTCGGCCGTCGCCCGGGCGAGGTGAAAAAACACCCAGGGCGTGCATCCGGTCGGGTCCGAGGCCGCCGTCGTGCCCGGCCTCGGCGGCCACCACGACTTCTGCTGCGCCATGAAGCCGCATGCGCTTCAGCGACATATCGCTAAATGCAAAAGCATTTTTCGTCCCGGGTCTGCGCCGGGCGCGGCCCGGGCAGGTCCATGCCCGCCCGCGCGGCGCACTGGCATGCGGTTTGCTCCGACCGGCTGCATCGGCGTACAGATCGTCTGCGCGCGCACGCGGGAACCGGAGGGCCGCCATGAGCTCGGGCAAAGAACCGCCGAAGAAGAAGCAGAAGCTCGACCTGGGGTTCACGCCGACGTTCACGCCGCAGAATGTCACGACGATCGGAACGTCCCTGCCGCCGACCTACAAGACCGGACAGGCGTTCAGCGACGCGCTCGCCCGACTCCGCGGCGGCGGCGACGAAATGGTGTCGACGCAGTTCGCGCTCAAGGTGAAACCACCGAAAGAACCTGCGCGGCCGGTCACGGTGCAGGGCACGATCAGCGCTACGCAGCAGGGAACGGGTCTGGTTCAGGGCATGTTGTCCACGCCGAGCAATACCACGCACGTGGGTTCCGGCGACTACAACAACGTGGTTTTCCCGAAGAACCTGTCCCGCCAACGCGCCACGCTGGAGGCGCGCGCGATCAAGCAACTGTCGCCGATCGTCGGCGGTTACGACGCGAGCGCCAAAGAGTCGACGCTCGACGAAATACCGATGAACAAGACGCCCAGGGCATCTGACAAATCCGCTTTCCCGCTCAGCAACACACTCGGCATGTTCGCCCTGGGGTCGCATCTCGAGGACGTCACCGCGAGCCGCGCGCTGAACCTCAAGGACGTCGGGTCCGGGATGCGTGCGCTGACCATGGCGACGAAATGGCAGATGGAGCTGGAAGATTCGGACAATGCCGGTCAGGGTTTTCAGGACCGGATGTTCTCCACCTTTCCGCAGTTGGGAAAGAAGGGAATGAAGGGCGTGGGTACGGCCTCGGGGCTCGACAATACCGGAATATCCGGGCTCTCCGAGCATTGGGCAAAAAAAGGCACAAAGTTCACCAGAGAGCAGCAGGTCACGAGTATCGAACAGGCGCATCAGAGCGCGCAGAAAATGGCGCACAGTGTCTTCATGCGGAAGTTGGAGAAACTCGGAGACGATGAAGTGCCGACCGGCAAGTGGTGGAGCGACAACGCGGATCGCATAAAGGGCTTCCTGCCGGATGTCGGCTCGGAGGACGAATCCAAACGCAAGGCGGCCCATGAAGGCCTGCGGAAGATCGGCCTCGAATACGTGCAGCGCAAGATGGACCGGCACGGCATCCGCCACGACTGAGCCGCGGTGCGCCGCCGCGCCGATCGGATCAGATTCCGCGGAAATACACGTCCACGTAGTCGGTGACGCCGTCGCAGGGGTTGTCCATCTCCTGCAATCGCCAGTATTTGCGGCCGGCGCGGGTGAGGAAGGTGAAGCGGCCCTCGCGCCGGCATTCGGCGCCGTCGGCGATGTGGTGGACGCGGGTGAGGATTTCGCCCTCGAACACGAAGCCGTCGCGGGTCGCGGAGACGATCCGGCCGTCGATGCGCAGGTAGTCGCCGGCGTTCTCGCCGACGCCTCGCTGCTCGCCGCGAAGGACGAGATGATCGCCCGCATCGCTCACGATCGCCCGCCCGGCGCTCGACAGATCGCCGAATCCCAGCCACTGCAGAGTGATGAGGTGTTCGCCTGCCAGACGCGCACGCGCCGCGGCGTCGAGACCGTTCGCGGGCGCAGTGCGAGCGGCCGGTCGGGTGTCGCCCGAAGCCGCGATCGCGACCGTGGCGCCGGCGCAGAGGAGGGCGCAGGAGAATGCGATGGCAAGGCTGCGGGGGATCGTCATCGTGCGGCTCCGGTGGTGATCGATACGTGGCTCGTCGGCTCAGACGAACCAGGCGAGCATGAAGATGCCGAGCATCGCGAACGCCAGCGCGAGCTTGAGCACGACGCCGAACACCACGCCGAGCCAGGTGCCGAGGCCGACCTTGGCCATGTGGCCCATGTCGTTCTTTTCCAGCCGGCGCAGATGCAGCGCCTCGCCGATCACCGCGCCCACGAACGGGCCGACGAAGATGCCGACCAGGCCGAAGAACAGTCCGGCGAGCATGCCCAGCACCGCACCGATGGTCGCGCTGCGGCTGGCGCCGACCCGTTTGGCGCCCATCGCGGTGGCGATGAAGTCGATCACGAACGACACCAGGGTCAGCACCGCCAGAATCGCGATCGTCCATGCGCCGATGTTCTGGAAGTCGTTGGCCCAGGCCGCGAGCAGCATGCCGGCGAACACCAGCGGCAGGCCGGGCAGGGCGGGCAGGATCGTGCCGAGAATGCCGACCACGATCAACACTGCGGCGAGAATGTAGAACAGAGTGGTCTGGTCCATGGTCCGTCAGCGGCGCGTCGGAAGGGCGCGCGTCGGGCGGATCATGGCATGGCCGCTGCGCCCGCGCATGGATCGGAAGCCATGGCCCCGGCCTCGCGGTGCGTGGATGTCGCCGCGGCGACAGCGACCTGCGATCAGCGGAATTCCTGGTGGCAGGCCTTGCAGGTCTCGTCGATCTTCTTCACCACCGCACCGACCGCCTCGCAGTTCATCGGCGGCGGCGACATCGCGCCGTCGAGGGTGGCGCGCAGGGCGCTGGCGTGCTTGACGAACCGCTCGTCGTCGCGCAGGCCGGGGAACGCGGGTTCCAGATCGTTGGCGAGCGAGCGCAGGGCCTGCAGGTTCGGCAGGATGTCGGTGGCGCCGCAGCGGTTCTGCGCGACCTTCTCCTCCAACGTCCGCGACTGCGCGTTTATCACGTGCATCGCCGCCTCGTGCCAGCGGTCCTGCCAGGTCTTGCGGGCGTCCAGCGTGCGCAGCAGCATCACCACGCAGATCGCGCCTATGACCAGACCGATCAGGAACACGAAGAAATAGCGGCTGAAGGCCGAGGATTTCGGACGGATCGGCTCGGAGGTCGTGGACATCGCGGGGCTCCCTGGGTCTGCGGCTGCGCCGAACCATAACACGGGGCCGGGGAAGCGTCTTGGGTAGAATGCCGGGATGCAACCGCTCCCCATCGACGACATCCTGACCGAACGTTTCGCCGGCATCGACCGGCTCTACGGCGCCGGCGCGCTGGCCCGTTTCGCGCAGTGCCATGTCGCGGTGGTCGGCCTCGGCGGGGTCGGGTCGTGGCTGGTCGAGGCGCTGGCGCGCAGCGGTGTCGGCCGGCTGACCCTGATCGATGCCGACGATCTGTGCGTCTCCAACACCAATCGCCAGTTGCCGGCGCTGCAAGGCCAGTACGGCCGCAGCAAGGCCGAGGCGATGGCCGAACGCTGCCGCGCGATCAATCCGCGGATCGCGGTCGACGCGGTGCAGAGTTTTCTCACGCCCTCGAATCTGGAAGAGCTGCTCGGCCGCGATCACGACCTGGTGATCGACGCCTGCGACAGCTTCCGCACCAAGGTCGAGGCCATCGCCTGGTGCCGCCGGCGCAAGCGGCCGATCCTCACCGTCGGCGCCGCCGGCGGCCGGCTCGATCCCACCCTGGTACGGGTGCGCGATCTCTCGCGCACCGAACACGACGCGATGCTCGCCCTGATCCGCAAGAAACTGCGCGGAGAATTCAATTGTATTCGCTGGAGAACGTGCGTTACCCGCAGGCCGACGGCAGCGTCTGCGGTCTGCGCCCGAAGCTCGGTGCCGACGCCGCGCTCAAGCTCGACTGCGGCGCCGGCCTCGGCGCCGCGACCCATATCACCGGCGCTTTCGCCTTCGCCGCCGCGGGCAAGGCGCTGGACATGCTGTTGAAATCCCGCGCATAGGGTGCGCCTCGGCGCATCGCTTCACGGCATGATGCGACTCGACGCAACATTCGATCATCGAAAGCGGTGCGCCGCGGCGCATCCTATGGGGGATTCAGACCGAACAACCGCTCCGCATTCGCCGCGGTCGCCGCGGCCACGTCCTCGTAACGGATGCCGCGCAGCGCGGCGACGGTCTCGCACACGAGCGGCAGCCGCGCCGGTTCGTTGCGCTGGCCGCGATGCGCGCTGTCCGGCTGGTCGGGCGCGTCGGTTTCCAGCAGCAGGCATTCGATCGGCAGGGTCGCCGCCACCCGGCGCAGGCGGTTGGCGCGATCGTAGGTGACCGGCCCGCCGATGCCGACCAGGAATCCCAGATCGAACAGGCGCCTGGCCTGATCCTCGCTGCCCGGGTAACTGTGGATCACCCCGCGCAGCGGACCGAAGCGGCGCACCGCCGCCATCACCTGATCGACCGCGCGCCGCGCATGCACTACCACCGGCAGCGCGAATTCACGGGCGAGCCGCAGTTGTCCTTCGAACAGATGCATCTGCCGCGCCGGATCGAGACCTTCGACGAAAAAATCGAGCCCGCATTCGCCCACCGCCACCGGCCGCTCGCGTTCGATCCACAGCCGCAGCGCATCCAGATCGGCGTCCTGGTGGCGATCGAGATACATCGGATGCAGGCCGTAGGCCGGATACAGGCCGGGCTCCGCCGCGCACAGCGCGCGCAGTTTCTCCCAGCCGTCCGCGCCCACCGCCGGCAGCAGTTGCCGGGTCACGCCCGCCGCGCGCGCGCGCGCCAGCGCCGCGTCGCGGTCGGCGTCGAATTCGGCGGCGTCGAAATGCGAGTGACTGTCGAACAGCATACCGAGTCGCCGGCGACTGTGATCAGCCGACGCGCTCGCCTTCGATCGGAGGCTTCGGCGAACCGGCCGCCGGCGATTCCTTGCGCTTGCGGAAGCTCGCCAGCAGCAGGGTGGCCATGCCGAGCAGGAGTTCATCGATGAACGGGATCACGTCCGGGATCACCATGTCGATGAGAAACAGCGCGGCGGCGAGCATGAACAGGCGCGGAAAGCTGAGTTTGCCGAGAAAACCGAGCAACTGGGCGACGAGCAGGTTGGCCATGGCGGCGACTCCGGCGACGAAGATGCCCAACGCTAGCATGCGAAAGCGTCTTCGCGGTACGCGATTCAGGTTTTCGTCAGTCGCGGCCGGTCGAATCCGGGCGATGTTCAGCCGCGTGGTGCTGGAATCGACCCGACAGCGGGGATCCGACCGATCGCGACACCGAAGGAGGTCACGATGAACGACAACGCCTCGAATCGAAACGCCACCCGCCGCAGCCTGCTGCCGATCGCATTGGCGTCGCTGCTGGTCGGGGGCGTCGCCACCGCCGCCTTCATCAGCAATCGCGCGCCCTCCGGCGCCGAGCGGGCCCGCGAGGACCTGGCGCGGCCGTCGCTGGATGTGTCGCCGACCGAGGACCGGCGTGTCGACGACGCGCCGATTCCGCCGCCGCTGGCGCCCGAATATGCCGACGAATATGCCGAAGTCATCGCCGCCGATCCGGTCCGGGTGCGCGAGCCGCTGTACGCCACGGTGATCGGCACCGAGCCGGTGCGCGAGACCGCGACCACCACCACGCCGCGCGAAATCTGCGAGGACGCGATCGTCGAGGAACGCCTGCCCGAACGCGACGGCAATGTCGGCGGTACGGTCGCCGGCGCGGTGATCGGCGGCCTGATCGGCAACCAGGTCGGCGACGGCAACGGCCGCAAGGCGGCGACCGCGGCCGGTGCCGCCGCCGGCGGCTACATCGGCAACCGGATCGATCGCCGCCACGAAGGCGGTCGGGTCGTCGCCCGCACCGAACGCCAGTGCCGGACCGTCACCGACACCGCCACCAGCAGTCGTACCGTCGCCTGGAACGTCACCTATCGCGGTCCCGACGGTCGGATCGGCAGCCTGCGCACCGATCGCAAGCCGGGCGAACGCATTGCGCTGGGCTCGGAGGAGCGGGTGGTCGGCTACGACGTGACCTATCGCTGGCGCGGCGAACTGCACCGCCTGCGTACCGAGACCCCACCGGGACCGCGCCTGCCGGTGGTGGAGGGGCAGGTGTTGGCGCCGGTCGCCACGGCTGCGGCGCCGACCCGCGGCTGACCGACGAGACCCGGCAATGGGCTTCACCGACGGGGCCGGAGCGATCCGGCCCCGTCCGATCATTTCGGGGGCGACGAAAGAACGGACTGGGCAAGGGAAATCGGCGTTTCGCCGGTATTCTCCCGACGCTTTGCAGGTACCGTTTGTGCAGGTTGCAGCCTTACAATGGCGCTTTGCCCGAATCGACCCGATCCCATGCCCCTGCATCCCTACGACCTCTACGACGTCCGTTCGCTGCTGAGCGAAGAAGAGCGCGCTGTGCAGGACAGCGTCGCCCGTTTCACCGACGAACGTGTGTTGCCGATCATCGGCAAGGCCTTCGACGAGGGCCGCTTCCCGAAGGAACTGATCCCGGAAATCGCCGAACTCGGCCTGCTCGGTTCCTCGCTCCCCGAGCAATACGGCTGCGCCGGCCTCAATTCGGTCAGCTACGGCCTGATCTGCCAGGAACTGGAACGCGGCGATTCGGGCATCCGCAGCTTCGTCAGCGTGCAGTCCTCGCTGTGCATGTATCCGATCTACGCCTATGGCAGCGAAGAACAGCGCATGCGCTGGCTGCCGGGCATGGCCAAGGGGGAGATCATCGGCTGCTTCGGTCTGACCGAACCTCACGGCGGCTCCGACCCGGCCAACATGAAGACCCACGCGAAGCGCGATGGCGACGACTGGGTGCTCAACGGTTCGAAGATGTGGATCACCAACGGCAACCTCGCCGACATCGCGATCGTGTGGGCGATGACCGACGACGGCATCCAGGGCTTCCTGGTCGAGAAGGGCATGCCGGGTTTCACCGCGCAGGAAATCAAGCACAAGATGAGCCTGCGCGCCTCGGTCACCAGCGCGCTGTTCTTCGACAACGTGCGCGTGCCCGAAGCCAACCGCCTGCCGAACGTGAAGGGTCTCAAGGGCCCGCTGGGCTGTCTGACCCAGGCCCGCTACGGCATCACCTGGGGCCCGATCGGCGCCGCCGTCGCCTGTCTCGACGAGGCGCTGAAATACACCAAGGAGCGCATCCTGTTCGGCCGTCCGGTGGCGGCGACCCAGGCGGTGCAGCTCAAGCTCGCCGACATGGCCCGCCGCATCACCATGGCGCAGTTGCTGTCGCTGCAGCTCGGTCGTCTCAAGGACGCCGGCAACATGCAGCCGACCCAGGTCTCGCTGGCGAAGTGGAACAACGTCAGGATGGCGATCGACATCGCCCGCGAAGCGCGCGACCTGCTCGGCGGCGCCGGCATCACCACCGAGCATTGCCCGATCCGTCATGCGCTGAACCTGGAGTCGGTCATCACCTACGAGGGTACCGAGACCGTGCACCAATTGGTGGTCGGCCGCGAGCTGACCGGCATCAATGCGTTCTGAGTTCCGGTCCGGCACCGTCGATCGGGTGGAGCGATGAGCACGGTCCTCTGGGCGAATCGCATGAGCGATGGCGTCGTCGTCTCCGACGAGTCGGACAAATACGCGTTGCACAAGCACTTGCCGCGACTGGACCGGATCGCGGCGACGGCCGGGGTGCCGTCGCTGTCGTCCTGGTGCGATACGACCGATCTGCGTTTCAACGTCGAAGATATCGAGTTGCCTGCCGGCATGACGTCGACCAGCGAGTGGATGGCGGTCGAGGGCGTATGGGTCGACGCGAGCGAGGCGGTGCGCGGTTTGACCGCGCTGCTCGCCGCGGTCGAGAAAGAACGGCCGCGTTTCGGATTGCTGCGGAACGACTGCGATGCGGTGATCGGAGAGCTGCGCGAGAGCCTTGCGTTTGCGCGCGATGCGGCCGAGAAAGGGGCGAAATTCAATTTTTCGGTCGTGATGTGATGGATCTGGATGCGATCCGGATCGAGACCGAACGCCTGATCCTCCGCGTGCAGCGCGTGGAGGACTTCGAGCGTTTCGCCGAGATGATGGCGCACGAGTCGGCGCGCTTCATCGGCGGGCCCGCGCAGCGCGGCGATGCCTGGCGGCGTTTCCTGCAGATGCCCGGCGCCTGGGTGCTGCAGGGCTTCGGCATGTTCGCGCTGATCGAGAAATCCAGCGGTCTGTATCTCGGTCAGGCCGGTCCCTGGTATCCCGACGGCTGGCCCGGCACCGAGATCGGCTGGTCGCTGCATCCGGATGCGCGAGGCAAGGGCTACGTCACCGAGGCCGCGCTCGCGACCATGCCGTTCGCCTTCGAAACCCTGGGCTGGGAACGTGTGGTCCACAGCATCCTGCCCGACAACGAGGCCTCGAAGGCGGTAGCGCGGCGGCTGGGGTCGGCGTACATCGGGCCGGCGAAGATGCCGCCACCGCTGGATACGTTCGAATGTGAACTCTGGGGCCAGACCCGCGAACAATGGCGCGCACGAAGGAGCGCAACCGCATGATCACGCTGTACGGCATGTCCAGTTCCGGCAACTGCTACAAGCTGCAACTGCTGATGGCGCAGCTCGGCCGGGACTACGTCTGGGAGGAGATCGACATCGTCCGCGGCGAGAACCTGTCGCCGGAATTCCTGGCGATGAACGATCGCGGCAAGGTGCCGGTGATGAAGCTCGACGACGGACGCACCATGTCCGAATCGAACGCGATCCTGCATTATCTGGCCGAAGGCAGCGAACTGCTGCCGGGCGATTCCTGGGAGCGCGCCAAGACCCTGCAGTGGATGTTCTTCGAGCAGTACAGTCACGAGCCCTACATCGCTGTGGCGCGCTTCATCTGCCGTTTCCTGCCCCACGACCATCCCCGCCGGGCCACGCTGGACGCGCTGCGTCGCTCCGGCAACGAGGCGCTGGCGGCGATGGAGCGGCACCTGACCCGCCTGCCCTGGTTCGGCGGCGAGCGCTACACCATCGCCGACATCGCGCTGTTCGCCTACACCCATTCGGCCGAGGACGGCGGTTTCGATCTCGCCGCCTATCCGCACGTCGAACGCTGGATCAAGCGCGTGCGGCAGCAGCCCGGCTTCGTGCCGATGCGCGACGCCGACCGCCCGGACTGACCGCCGATCCTATTGATTGCAGAGCGGATCGAACATCCGCCACCCCGTCTCCGAAGCCCGTCGCCCGGCACATCAGCGGATCTTCGATCCGCTCTACACACACCGCAGAGCCACACGCCATGTTCGCCACCGTTCCTTCCCCGATTCCGGCCCGCATGAAGGGCGTCAATCGCGCCGACATCTGCGACGTCAACTTCCAGGAGTTCGTGAAGGGCTGGTCGGGCACGCCGCAGCCGCGCCCGGCGCCGGACGAGGCCATCCTCGAAGGCAGCGCACTGGATGCGCGCGGGTTCCGCGAACTGTTCGAATCGCAGTTGATCAGTCGTCATCTGGACCTGATGGCGCGCGTCCTGCGCGTACAGAACAAGGTCTTCTACACCATCGGCTCGTCCGGCCACGAAGGCAATGCGATGGTCGCGCGGCTGACGCGCCACACCGACCCCGCGTTCCTGCATTATCGTTCCGGCGGCTTCATGGCCGAGCGTTTCCGCAAGCTGCCCGGGATGGATCCGGTGATGGATTCGGCGCTGTCGTTCGCGGCGAGCGCCGAGGACCCGGCCAGCGGCGGCCGCCACAAGGTCTGGGGCAGCAAACCGCTGTGGGTGCTGCCGCAGACCTCGACCATCGCCTCGCATCTGCCCAAGGCGCTGGGTACCGCGATCGCGATCGAGCATGCGCGCCGGATCGGCCATGCGCTGCCGATTCCCGACGACAGCATCGCGATCTGTTCCTTCGGCGACGCGTCCAGCAATCACGCCACCGCGCAGACCGCGTTCAACGCCGCGGCCTGGACCGCTTACCAGAAACTGCCGGCGCCGGTGCTGTACGTGTGCGAGGACAACGGCATCGGCATCTCGGTGAAGACCCCGGACGGCTGGGTCGCGCGCAATTTCCGCGATCGCGCCGATCTGGATTATTTCTACGCCGACGGCCTCGATCTGGCCGCCGGTTACGCCCAGGTGCAGGCCGCGGTGGAGCATTGCCGCCGCAGCCGTCGTCCGACCTTCCTGCATCTGCGCACCACCCGGATCATGGGTCACGCCGGCACCGACTTCGAGATCGAATGGCGCAACATCGAGGAGCTGTGCCGGGTCGAGGCCAGCGACCCGCTGCTGCGCAGTGCGCAGATCGCGCTGGAGTCGGGGCTGATGTCGCGGGACGAGATTCTCGATCTGTACGAGGCCACGCGGAAGCAATGTTTCGCCGCCGCCGAGGACGCCGACCGCCGGCCGCGCCTGACCACGCTGGAGGAGGTGATGCGTCCGCTGGCGCCGTACACCCCGGACAAGGTCAAGGCCGAGGCCGAGCGTTTCGACTATGCCGACAAGCGCGCCCAGGTGTTCGGCGGCGAGGCGAAACTGCCCGAGCGCCAGCCGCCGAAGCATCTGGCGATCCAGATCAACCAGGCGCTGCACGACCTGTTCGTGAAGTATCCCGAGTCGATGCTGTTCGGCGAGGACGTGGCGCAGAAGGGCGGCGTCTATACGGTCACCAAGGGCCTGCACAAGGCGTTCGGTCCGAAGCGCATCTTCAATACGCTGCTCGACGAGACCGTGATCCTCGGTCTCGCCCAGGGCTACGCCAACATGGGCATGCTGCCGCTGCCGGAAATCCAGTATCTGGCGTATTTCCACAACGCCTGCGACCAGATCCGCGGCGAGGCGGCGAGCCTGCAGTTCTTCAGCAACGGCCAGTACCGCAATCCGATGGTGATGCGGATCGCCTCGCTCGGTTACCAGCGCGGCTTCGGCGGGCATTTCCACAACGACAACTCGATCACCGCGTTGCGCGACATTCCCGGCCTGGTAGTCGGCTGCCCCTCGCGCGGCGACGACGCGGCGACGATGCTGCGCACGCTCATGGCGCTTGCGAAGGTGGACGGCCGGGTGTGCGCCTTCCTCGAACCGATCGCGCTGTACATGGCCAAGGATCTGTACGAAGCCGGCGACGGCCTGTGGCTGACCGAATACCCGTCGCCGGAGCAGGCGATGTCGCTCGGCGAAGGGCGCGTGTACGGGGACGGCGACGACCTGGTCGTGTTCACCTTCGGCAACGGCGTGCCGATGAGCCTGCGCGCCGCGCGCGCGATCGAAGCGAAGCACGGCTGGAAAACGCGGGTGGTCGATCTGCGCTGGCTGGTGCCGCTCAACGACGGCTTCATCCGCGAACAGGCCGCCTCGGCCAAGCGCATTCTGGTGGTCGACGAAGGCCGCCGCAGCGCCGGGGTGGGCGAGGGCGTCATCACCGCGATCGTCGAGGGCGGCTTCGGCGCAACCCCGCTGCGTCGGGTGGTCGGTGCCGATACCTTCACCCCGCTGGCGGGGGCGGCCTTCCTGGTCATTCCGGGAGACGAGGAGATCGTCGCCGCAGCCGACGCGCTGGCCGGCTGAGCGCCGTCATCGCCAAAGCGGGCGGCCGCCCACGAGCCAGGTCGCGGAAATCGCCGTCGACGGCGTCGGCGGGGCCGGGGGTTTGTTACACTTCCGCCATCCCCCGTCCTTCCCATTCCGCGCCCGACCGGATTCCGCCGCCACCGGTGTCCGTCCCGGATGCGCGGCGCTCCTGCAGGTGATCCGAATGCGTTTCCCGTTCCCGTCGATCGCGCTGGTTCTGGCGCTGGCCCTGACCCTCGCGACCGTCGCCACCACCGTCACCGCCGCGCCGCCGAAGAAGGCCGAGCAGGTGACCGCCAGCCCGATCGCGATCGCGATCTACGCGCCGCCGTCCTCGCTGAACGCGCGCGCCTACCTGCCTGCCGCCAACATCTGGGTCGAGCCGGGCAAGGCCCTGGCCGACGCGCTGAAGGACGTCGGCACGGCCTATTTCCCCAACCATTTCATGGTCCCGACCGGCGAAGACCGCCGCTACGCGCTGCTGGTCGATCTGGCGCCGAAGTGGACCCCGACCTACGGCAAGGTCGACCTGACCCTGGCCTACGACGTTTACGACGCCGCCGGCAACAAGATCCACAGCGGCAAGGCCCAGCAGGTGGTGCCGCTCAAGGGCGGCAATTTCAACGCGGCCGCGTACAACGCCTCGCGCATGACCGTGCAGCGGGTGATGGCCGATCTGCACAAGCGCTACCCGCCCGATCCGGCGAAATATCCGGAAACCGGTGTCGCCGCGAAGATCGACCCGGGCATCCTCGTCGATCGCACCGAGCCGCACCGTACCGGAACCGCCTTCTTCATCAACAGGCAGGGGCAGATGCTGACCGCGGCCCACGTTTCGCGCGACTGCGTGCTGATGGAAGCGCGCCAGGGCGAGACCGTGATCCCGGTGACCGCCCGCGCCAGCAGCGACCTGCTCGATGTCGCGGTGCTGGACTCGGGCAAGCCGCGCGCCGCGGCGCTGCCGTTCCGCGTCGACCAGCAGATCGTGCTCGGCGAGTCGATCACCAGTGTCGGCTACCCGCTGCGCGGCCTGCTCGGCGATTCGCCCAATCTCACCCGCGGCAACATCAGCGCCAGCAAGGGTCTGAAGGGGTCGTGGGGCATGTTCCAGTTCTCGGCGCCGACCCAGCCGGGCAACAGCGGCGGCCCGATCGTCTCCGACAACGGCGAGGTGCTGGGCGTGACCGTGACCACGCTCAACGCCGAATGGATGGTCAAGCAGGGGCTGATCCCGCAGAACATCAATTTCGCGCTCGACGCGCGCCATGTCGCCGCGTTCCTGCGCAAGGAGAACGTGGCGTTCGATACGGTCAAACCGCAGGGTACGGGCAGCATGCAGATCGCCAACGACGCGGCGCTGTCCAACACCTTCCTGCTCAACTGCTACCAGTAAGGCACCGCCATGTTCCGCGCATCGATGCTTGCCCTCTGTCTCTCGCTCGCGCCGTCGGCGTTCGCCGCCGAACCGCTGCCGGTGCCGCCCGCGCTGCCCGCACCTCCGGTGCCGGTCGCGCAGATCGCCGCGCCCGGCCTGCCGCCGATGCACTTCGTCAGCTCCCTCGCCGAGGACGAGCTGTACACCCTGTTCAAGGCCGCACCGGGGTTCTCGACCCTCGACGATGAGCTGTACGGCAGTCCCCTGAAGCTGGTGGTGACCCACACCAGCCGCCCGACCGCCGGTGGTCAGGCCGCCGGCCTGCTCAGCGCGGTGATCTCGGGCAGCACGCTCGGCATCATCCCGATGGTCACCAACGACCATCTGGTGGTCCGTTACGAGGTCATGCTCAACGGCAAGACCGTGACCAGCTACAGCTTCGAACGCACCGCGACCCGCGCGATCAACATCTGGGGCGGCGGCGGCGACTACGGCCTCGGCAAGGCCGGACTGGAGTGGGTGAAGTCGACCGCGACCGAGGCCGCCGGCAAGCTCGCGAACGACCCCGCCGTGGCCGCGCTGCAGCGGGAGATCGCTTTCTACTTCCCGGAAAGCGCGTCCGCGAAGGACGCACCGGCACCCGCGCCCCCGGCGCCGCCGGCAGCTCCCGCCGCGTCGAGCCGCTGAGGCGCGGCGCCTGGCCGTGGCGGCCGGAGACGGAGGCCTGCGGGCAGGGCGGGGTGGCCGGCTGTTCCCGGCGACCGCCCGGGTGTAGGATCGGCCCGTCATTCCCGGCCGGACCCGGCCCGGCATCCCCCGACCGTCGCAGGAGCGCGCCATGAAATACGAGCCCCGCTATCCCTCCGATCCCGGTCATCCGGAATACGACCAGTACATGACCCTGCGCGGCATGGTCGACCGGATGCACGGCGAGAACGGCATCGACATCCATTCCGGCGACATCAGTCATCGCGCCACCGCCGCGGTCCTGCGCGCCTACCGCGGCGAGGCGATCCGCGAGAACGCCTCGCTAGACCCCGACCAGCGCATCGACGGCGTGGTGCTGAGCCGCAACAACGGCCATCATCCAGAGGTCGGCGGTCGCTACGCGATCCTGTACCAGGGCGACCCCGACAGCCCGACCGTGCGCACTCTGGCGGTCCCCACCGATCAGTTGACCGTCGCCGCCGAGAAGAATTTCGAGGAACTCGAGCGTATCAACCAGCAGCGCGAACAGCAGTTCGCGCAGGCGATCGACCGCACCCAGGCCCAGGTCCAGGCGCGCGCGGAAGAGCAGGAACAGATGAACCGGGGTTCGCGCAGTCTGATCTGAGCGGAACGCTCAGCGCGCAAGCCCTTCGCGCAGTGCCACGAAATGCCACGAAGCCCCGCCCCCGGCGGGGCTTCCTGCATTGCGCAGGGCCTCGTCGCGCAACTCGAGCGGCACCACCGCCAGCGCGCGGTCGCCGCAGGCGGCGACCACCGTCCCGATCGCGGCGCCCCCGGCCTGCAGTTCGGCGCCCGCGGCGAGCGGGTCATCGCTGTGCAGCAGCGCCAGCCCGCGCTTGGCCTGACCGAGGAAATGGGTGCGGGCGACGATTTCCTGGCCCG
>JBIJAD010000122.1:0-10285 GCA_044345955.1 Lysobacteraceae bacterium | reverse complement strand
ACGCGCCCGGCGGCACCTTGAACAGCGCGGTCACCTCGCAGTACGCCTGCAGCATCACGCTGAGCCGGCCGTAGACCTTGCTGCCCGGCGCGGCCGCCATGCGGTCGACCACTTCCTTCTGCAGCATGAAGTGCATGTCGCGGATCGCCGCGGCGTGATCGAGCGCGTGGAACAGGATCGGCGAAGACAGGTTGTAGGGCAGATTGCCGACCAGGCGGATGCGCGACGTTTCCGGAATGGAGGGTGTCGCGGCACAGGGATCTGCCGCTCGCGCTTCGGTCGGCGTTTCGCTCGAAGCGTCGCGGACGGTCCCGGACATGTGCCGCGACCGCTCGGTCGGATTCGACCAATCGAGGGGCGAATCCGACGATGGGCCGCCACGGAGCGCAAGCTCCGTGAAGTCGACATCCATCACGTCGGAATGGATCAACGTCAGTTCGCCGTGGGCCTTCGCCGCCGCGGTCAGCGGTGCGAGCAGATCGCGGTCGAATTCGATCGCGGTCAGCGCGCCGTGACGGTCGAGCAGCGGAAACGTCAGCGCGCCCTGGCCCGGGCCGATCTCGACGAAACGATCGCCCGGTTTCGGTGCGATCGCCAGCAGCATCTTGTCGATGATGCCGCGCTCGTGCAGGAAGTGCTGGCCCAGCGCTTTTTTCGCCGGTTTGATGAAGCCGTCGATGAAGCCGCTGCCGTCGTCATGCACCGTGTCGCGGGGGGCGCCGTTCATGCCGCCTCCGTGCGCGCGATCCGCGCCTGTGCGAGTCGGGTGCAGGTCTCGATCGCGGCGAACAGACTAGACGGGTCGGCGGTGCCGCGGCCGGCCAGTTCGAGTGCGGTGCCGTGATCGACCGCGACCCGCGGGTAGGGCAGGCCGAGGGTGAGATTCACCGCGCGCTCGAAACCGCTGTATTTCAGCACCGGCAGGCCCTGGTCGTGATACATCGCCAGCACCGCGTCGCAGGCCGCGAGCTTCGCCGGCAGGAACGCGGTGTCGGCGGGCAGCGGCCCGCTCAGGTCCCAGCCTTCGCCGTGCAGGCGCTGCAGCAGCGGGATCATGATCTCCAGTTCCTCGCGGCCGAGATGGCCGTCCTCGCCGGCGTGCGGATTGAGCCCGAGCACCGCGATCCGCGGCGCGGCGATGCCGAAATCCTCGCGCAGCGCGGTGTGCAGGATGCGCAGCGTGCGTTCGAGGCCGTCGGCGGCGATCGCGTCGGCCACCGCGCGCAGCGGCAGGTGGGTGGTGGCGAGCGCGACCCGCATGTGTTCGTTGGCGAGCATCATCACCACGTCGCGCCCGGCAAGGCCGGCCAGCAGTTCGGTGGTGCCGCTGTAGGGGATGCCGCCGTCGTTGATCGCGGCCTTGTGCACCGGGCCGGTGACGAGGCCGTCGCAGCGGTTTTCAAGACAGGCCGCGGCCGCGACTTCCAGCGCGGCGATCGTGGTGCGGGCATTGCGCGGTTCGGGCCGGCCGAAGGCGGCGGGCACGCGGTTCGGGATCTCGACGTGCGCCAGACGCCCCGGGCCTTCGGCCGAGGGGTCGTTGGCCGAGATCAGACGCAGCGGCAGACCGATGGCATCGGCCGCACGCAGCAGGGTGTCGCGGTCGCCGAACGAAACGAGTTGCGCCGCCCAGTCGCGCTGGACGGCACGGACCACGAGTTCGGGGCCGATGCCTGCCGGCTCGCCCGGAACCAGCGCGAGACGGGGCCGGCGGCGCATCGCCTCAGCCGGCTTGGCCGGGCTGTCGGCCGACCCGGATGTCGATGAAGGCCTCGCCGCGCATCTCGCGCAGGAAGCGATTCCATTCGTCCTCGAGCTTGCGCTGGCCGATGCTCTCGCGGATCTGGCCGCGGCGGTTTTCGTTGCCGACGTTGGTCTCGCGGGTGGCGATACGCTGGACGATGTGCCAGCCGGCCTGGGTCTTGAACGGGGCCGAGACCTGGCCGTCGCCGAGCGCCGCGACCTGACCGCCGAAGTCGGGGCCGAAATCGTCGCGTGCGAACCAGCCCAGATCGCCGCCGTTGTTCTTGCTGCCGGTGTCCTGCGAATGCTGGGTGGCCAGTTCGCCGAAATCGGCGCCGCCGGCGACCCGCGCGCGCAGGGTTTCCAGCCTGGCCCTGACCGCGGTGTCGTCGCCGCCCTCTTCGGCGGTGCGGATCAGGATGTGACGCGCCTGGTACTGGGTGACCATGGCGCCGCCGCCCTCGCTGTTGCGCACTTCCTCCAGACGGATGAGCTGGAAGCCGCTGGGGCCGCGGATCGGGCCGATGAACTGGCCGGGTTCCATGGTGCGGATGGTGCCGGCGAAGCTGGTCGGGATCTGATCGAGGCTGCGCCAGCCCAGGTCGCCGCCTTCCAGCGCGTTCGGGCTGTCCGAATAACGCACCGCGGCGGCGCTGAAGTCCATCTCGCCGCGATCGAGCAGGGCCTTGATGCCGTCGATCTTGCGCTGGCCGGTCGCGATCTGCTCGGCAGTGGCGCCCTCGGGCAGGGCCACCAGGATGTGGGCGAGGCGGTATTGGGTGTTGCCGCCGGCCTGGGCCGCGAGCGCGGCATCGACTTCGGCGTCGCTGACGCTGATCCGGGTCTGCGCGAACCGCTGGCGCAGGCGCTGGATGGTGATCTCGTCGCGCAGCGAGTTGCGGAATTCGGCGAAGCCCAGGCCTTCGGCGGCCAGTTGCTGGCGCAACTGGTCCATGGTCATGTTGTTCTGGCGGGCGATGCCGGCGGCGGCGCTGTCCACTTCCTCGTCGCTGACCCGCATCCCGGTGGAGGCGGCGCGGGCAGTCTGCAGGCGGATCAGGATCAGGCGTTCCAGCACCTGGCGCTGCAGCACGTCCGGCGGCGGCAACTGCGCTTCGCGGCCGGCGTACTGGTTGCGGATGTTGGCGACGGCGCGGTCCAGTTCGCTCTGCAGGATGATGTCCTCGTCGACCACCGCGGCGATGCGGTCGAGCTGCTGGGCGTGGACGGAGAGGCTGCCCGCCAGGAGAACGGCGGCGAAAAGGGCGCGAAGCGGTCGGATCATGGGATGGGATCTGGAGAGGGAAGATCCCCGCCGCGGGTCTGGGGCGGCGGGGCGAGGGACAGGTCCTCGCGGTAATAGCCGAGGATAGCACGGCGCAGCCGGCCTTCCGTGTCCGGTCCTGCGGAGCCTAGCCCCTTGAGTTCGATCTCGAGCTGAATGGCGTTGTTGAGGTCGCCGTCGCGCCCGCGCAGGTAGCGCCGGCCGACCAGGCGGACCGCGATGCAGCAGCTCTCCCACTGCACGCCGGCGATGCCTTCCAGCAACTGCTTGTCGCGGATCGAGTAGTAGTAGCGGCCGACCAGGCTCCAGTTCGGGTTGATCGGGTACAGGAACGACAGGTCGCCCTGCTCCAGCAGGTCGCGGCGGTAGCGGTAGCTGAAATTGACGATGCCCTTGTCGCCGATCAGGTAGCGGGTGCGCAGGCTGGCGAGGTCGCGGCGGCCTTCCTTCGGGTCCCACTGGTAGGAGGCGCCGATGGTCCAGCGGTCGTTCGGGGCGTAGTTGGCGTCGACGATCCAGGCCGATTTGCCCTGTTCGATCGGGCTTTCGCCCGGCACGACCACGCGCGAATCCTCGAAGTAGCGGATCTGGCCGAAGCTGGCGGACAGCCGCTCGCGGCCGTCGGCCTCGCGGATCAGGCGGGTCGACACCGCGAGCGTCAACTGGTTGCCGTCGGCCTGACGGTCGGCGCCGGAATAGCGGTTGTCGCGGAACAACTGGCCCCAGCCGAAGGTGAGCGGCCGGGTGTCGAACAGCGGGATCCCGCTCTGCTCGCGATACGGGGCGTGGAAATAGAAGATCCGCGGTTCGAGCGTGTGCAGGTAGCTGTCGCCGCCCCAGCGCGCCTGACGGTCGAAGTACAGGCCCGCGTCCAGGGTCGCGATCGGCAGGCTGCGGCTGGGCCGGTCGTCGCGGCCGGGCAGGGCGGCGTCGTTTTCCAGGCTGTAGCCGGTGTAGCGCCATGCCAGACTGGGCTTGAGAAACCAACTGGCGCCCTCCAGCGGCAGACTGATCGAGGGCCGCAGGTCGAGGCGGGTGCCGCCGGCGAACTCCTCGTGGTCGAAGCGCACGGCCTCGGCCTCGATGCCCAGGGCCAGCACCCGGCCGAGGCGCCGTTCCCAGCGCACGTGGCCGCGCGGCAGCCGGTTGTAGGGCAGGTCGCTGTCGCGCAGGGTGTAATCGGCCAGTTGCCAGTGGTCGGCCATGATCGACGCTTCCCAGTCGCGGCCGCGGCCGTAGAGGCCGATATCGCTGGTGACGAAGGAGCTGACCGCGCCGTTCAGGTTGTTGCTGGCGTCGTCGAGATAACGCGGATCGCTGATCCAGGCCATGTTCGCCCGCGCCTGCCAGTGCGGGCCGAAGTTCTGGCTGCCGATGAAACGGGCGAAGCCGCGGTCCGAACTGCGCCGGTTCTCGTCCGGCACGCCCTCGGCGATCTCCTCGTCGCGCTCGCGATCGGTCAGGTTGTCCGAGGGCAGGAAGGCGGCGTCGAACACGCCGCGGCCGGTTTCGGTCAGATAGCGGAACTCGCCGCCGAGCTGCAGGCCGCGGTTGCTCATGAAGCGCGGGGTCAGGGTGGCGTCGTAGTTCGGCGCGAGATTCAGGTAGATCGGCTGACGCCAGTCGAAGCCGTTGCGGCCGGACTGCGAGATCGCCGGATACAGCAGGCCGGTGCGGCGGCGGTCGTCGATCGGGAAGCGGAACCACGGCAGATACAGCACCGGGATCTTGCCCACCCGCAGCGTGGCGTTGCGCGCGGTGCCCATGCCGCGTTCGGTGTCCACGTCGATCCGCTGCGCGCGCAGTTCCCAGGCGCGGTCCTCGGGCGGACAAGTCGAGTAGGTCGAGCCGAACAGCGAGCCCTGACTGCCTTCCATGGTGATGCGCTTGGCGCCGCCGTTGCCGCGCCGCCGGATCAACTGGTAGCGGATGTTCTCCAGTTCGTGGGTGTCCTTGGCCTGATCCCCCTTGGCGCGCTCGGCGACCAGCCGCATGCCGCGGTCCTGATAGCGCACGCTGCCCTCGGCGGTGTAGGTCTCCTTCTCCTGGTCGTAGCTCAGGCGGTCGGTCGCCAGCACCTGCTCGCCGCGGCGCAGCAGCACGGTGCCGCTGAGGTTCATCACCTGGCCCTCGGTGCCGTCCAGGGTATCGCCGTCGATGTCGGTGGACTGGGTCCTCGGATCGACCTTGTCCTCGCCGGTGGTGGTCAGCCCTTCCTTGGCCAGCAGGTCCTCGGCGAACACCGGCACCGCGTCCTCGACCGGGCAGAGGCTCCAGTCCTCGGGCTGGTCGTCGCTCGCGTGGGCGGTCAGCGACAGGGCGATGAAGAACGGCAGCGGCAGCAGTCGAAGTGTCTTGCGCACGATGGGCAGGGCTCGGAACGAATCCCGGCTAGCTTGACGCATCCGCCCGGGGGCGGCAACGCGGGCGGGCTGGCAGGCTGTTGAAAAACCGTCTGCCAGCGCGGCCATGGATGGCCGCCACGACGAAGCGAGCGCGCAAGCGATTGATTCGTCGGGAGCCAGTCCGGACATGCGCCGGACTGGCGACTTGAAAAACGCGCACGATGCGCGTTTTTCAGCAACCTGCCAGGGCCGCGAGGGCGGCCTCAACCCCGCAGCGCGCCGACGTGGGCGATGCTGGCTTCGCGCAGGGCCTGGAGGTCGTAGCCGCCTTCGAGGCTGGAGACGACGCGGCCGTCGGCGTGGCGGTCGGCGAGGGCGACCAGTTCGGTGGTGATCCAGGCGAAGTCGTCGGTGTCGAGCTGCAGTTGCGCGAGCGGGTCGCGGCGGTGGGCGTCGAAGCCGGCGGAGATCATCACCAGTTGCGGACGGAAGGCGTCGAGCTGGGGCAGCAGGATGTCGCGCCACGCGGCGCGGAACTGCGCGCTGCCGGCGCCGGGCGGCAGCGGGGCGTTGAAGATGTTGTTGACGCCGCGGTCGCTGGCGTGGCCGCTGTCGGGATACAGCGGCATCTGGTGCGAGCTGGCGAAGACCACGCGCGGTTCGAGGTCGAAGATCGCCTGGGTGCCGTTGCCGTGGTGCACATCGAAATCGGCGATCGCGATCCGCGACAGGCCGTATTTCTCCAGCGCGTGCGCGGCGCCGACCGCGATCGAGTTGAACAGGCAGAAGCCCATCGGCGCGCAGCTGGTGGCGTGATGGCCGGGCGGGCGCACTGCGCAGAACGCGCGCTTGGCTTCGCCGCCGAGGACCATGTCCCCCGCTGCGGTCACCGCGCCGGCGGCGCGCAGGCCGGCTTCGGCCGAGGCCGGGGACAGCGCGGTGTCGGGATCCAGCCAGACCAGATGCGGCGCCCGGGTTTCCAGCACCGCATGCAGCAGCGGCGCGCTGTGCACGCGCAGCAGCTGGCCGCGGCTGGCGCGCGGGGCCTCGATCCATTCCAGGTCGGACCAGGTCTCACGCAGGCCGCGAGTCACGGCTTCCAGTCGTTCCGGGCACTCCGCATGCCTCGGCCCGGTGTCGTGGGCGAGACAGGCGGCGTGGCTGAAGACCGGGAAACCCATGGGCGGCGGTTCAGGCCTTGCGGCGTTCGTGTTGCCACAGGACCTCGCCGTGCCCGTCGCGCCGCGCCAGCACCCGGGCCAGCACGAACAACAGGTCGGAGAGGCGGTTGAGATAGCGGATCGCCTGCGGGCGCACCGCGTCGTGGTGCGAGAGCGTCACGCATTCGCGCTCGGCGCGGCGGACGATGGTGCGCGCCAGATGGCACCGCGCCGCGGCCTCGCCGCCGCCGGGCAGGATGAAGTCCTTCAGCGGCGGCAGCGGGTCGTTGTAGTGATCGAGATGTTGTTCCAGACGCTCGACATCGGCATCGACGATCGCGGCGTGGCCCGGGATGCACAGCTCGCCGCCGAGATCGAACATCTGATGCTGCACCGTGGTCAGCAGCGTGCGGATGTCCTCGGGCAGATCCACCGCCAGCAGCACGCCGATCGCCGAATTGGCCTCATCGACCGTGCCGTAGGCGTTGACCCGCGCCGAATCCTTCGACACCCGACTGCCGTCGCCGAGCCCGGTCGTGCCGTCGTCGCCGGTCTTGGTGTAGATCTTGGAAAGACGGTTGCCCATGGTGAATCCGTGATTGACATTCCGGAGCGACGGTCACCCTCGCGAAACCGAGGACCCACATCGAAGGATGATCAGGCTTGGGTCCTCGCTTTCGCGAGGATGACGGCTACACCGTCTGCGCGCGCAACGCCGGGCTGCGCCGGCGCAGCAGTTCGAAACCGCCGAACAGCACGGCCGCATAGAACAGGGTGCCGAGGACGGTCCACTGGAAGAACGGGATGCCCGCGATGTAGGCCGCGACCAGGCCGGCGCCGGTCTGCGGGTACAGGCTGCCGCCGTACCAGGTGAAGAAATTGGTGACCAGGAAGAACAGCACCGAGCCGGCGAGCGAATAACCCAGCACGCGGCCGGCGCCGACGCGGCTACGCATGCCGAAGCCCAGCACCGTGCACAGCGCGATGCAGGCATAGACCGACCAGAACGAGAGGCTGGTCATGTAGCTCCAGTAGATGCCGCCGTTGACCAGGCCCAGCACCAGATCGGAGGCGAACATCGCCAGCAGCGGCACCGCCAGCGACCAGCCGCGGTGGGCGAAATACGCGCCGCCGAACAGGCCCATGGCTTCGACCGGCGAGAAATTCGGCGGATGCGGCAGCAGCCGGCTGAGCGCGGCGATCAGGATCAGGCCGGCGAGCATCAACGGGCCGGGCGCCAGCAGGCGGGCGGCCGGGCCGGCGCCGGGAGCGGAGCCGGAAGGAGCGTGGGAAGCGGGAGCGGTCATCGGCGGTCGCGGGCGGCAAGGAACTCGGAAGCGGTAGCATAACGCAATGTCCTCGCCCGCCTCCGGGGCTTCGCCCCCGCCGCCCGATACGCCCCTCGTCCACGATGTCCTGATCGTCGGCGGCGGTCTGGTCGGCGCCAGTCTCGCGATCGCGCTGGACCGGCTCGGGCTTGCGATCGGTCTGATCGAAGCCGCGCCCGCGGGCGCGCTGCCGGCAGTGTTCGATCAGCGCAATCTCAGCCTTGCCGAGGCCAGCGTGAATGCGCTGAACGCGCTCGGGGTGCTGCCGCGACTGCGCGCGCCGACCGGCACCATCGCCCGCATCCACATCAGCCGCGTCGGCGATTTCGGCCGGGTGCTGCTGGACGCCGCCGATCACGGCCGTGCCGGGTTCGGCCGGGTGGTGGTGGCGCGCGATTTCGGCGAGGCGCTGGAGGCCACCCTTGCCGGGCTGGACCGCCTGCGGCGCTACCGGCCGGCGCGGTTTCTCGGGTTCGCGGAGACCGAAGGCGACGCGGGCCTGCGTCGCGTGCGCGTCGCCGACGCGTCCGGCGAACGCGAACTGGACGCCCGTCTCGTGGTCGCCGCCGACGGCAGCGCCAGCGCGGTGCGTGAGGCGCTGGGAATCGCGGTCGAAGGCCACGACTACCGCCAGACCCTGTTCGTGGCCCGTGTCCGCGGCGAACGCGCGCCCGACGGCACCGCCTGGGAGCGGCTGACCGATCACGGCCCGACCGCGGTGCTGCCGCGCGGCGACGGGCATTACGGCACGATCCACGGTGTCGCCAGCGACGAAGCCGACGCGGTCGCCGCGCTCGACGACACGGCCTATCTCGAACGCCTGCAGCGGGTGTTCGGCTGGCGCGCCGGGCGGCTGCTCGCGGTCGGTCCGCGCAGCGCCTATCCGATCGAGCGCGTGCTCGCCGAACGCCTGACCGCGCCGCGCGCGGTGCTGGTCGGCAATGCAGCGCAGACCCTGCACCCGATCGGCGCCCAGGGGTTCAATCTCGGCCTGCGCGATGCGCTCACGCTGGTCGAATGCATCGAGGCCGGGATCGTCCGTGGCGAGGGCGCCGGACATCGAGATCCGGGACATCCTTCCGTGCTGGCCGACCATGCGCGCCGCCGCAGCGAAGACCGCAGCCGCACGATCGCCTTCTCCGACGGTCTGGCGCGGCTGACCGCCGATCCGGCGCCGCTGCTGTCGGCGTTGCGCAGCCTCGGGCTGCTCGCGTTGGAACAGGACGCGGCGCTGCGCGCGCAGATCGTCGGCGGCGCGATGGGCTATCGCGGCGACGTGCCGCGGCTGTGCCGGAGCGACGCCGCATGAGCCGCCGCAAGAGTGCCGGTCGTCGTGTCGATGTCGCCGTGGTCGGCGGCGGCATCGTCGGCGCCGCCTGCGCGCTGGCGCTGTCGCGGCAGGGCCTGCAGGTCGCGTTGATCGAAGCGGGCGAACCGCCGGCCTGGTCGGCCGATGCGCCCGATCCGCGGGTCTATGCCTTCGCGCCCGACAACGCCGCGCTGCTCGACGCGCTCGGCGTGTGGCAGACGGTGCTCGCCGCGCGCGTGCAGCCGTACCGGCGCATGCGCGTGTGGGACGCCGCCGGCGGCGGCGAACTGCGCTTCGACGCCGACGCCTTCGCCGTGCCGCAACTGGGCTGGATCGTCGAACACGGCCTGCTGCAGGATCGGCTGTGGGCGGCGCTGCGCGCGTCCGACGTGCAACTGCGCTGCCCGGCGTCGGTGGTCGGTCTGGAGCAGGATGCGGACGGCCTGCAGCTCGAACTCGACGACGGCCTGCGGATCGAAGCGCGGATCGCGATCGCCGCCGACGGTGCGCGTTCGCGGCTGCGCGATCTTGCCGGCATCGCCACGGCCACCGAAGACTACGCACAGCGCGGTGTGGTCGCCTACATCGCCACCGAACGGCCGCACGAGGACACCGCCTGGCAGCGTTTCCTGCCGACCGGGCCGCTCGCGTTCCTGCCTTGTGCGCCGTGGCCGCAGGCCGCGCATGTCAGCTCGATCGTCTGGACCTTGCCCGAGGACGAAGCCCTGCGCGTGCTCGCGCTCGACGATGCGCACTTCGCGGAGGAACTCGGCCGCGCCTTCGCCGGCCGCCTCGGCGCCTGTTGCCCGTTGAGCCCTCGTATCGCCTTCCCGCTGCGCCGCCAGCTCGCCGACACTTACCTCGCCGGCAGCGTGCTGGCGATCGGCGACGCCGCGCATGTGGTGCATCCGCTGGCCGGGCAGGGAGTGAATCTCGGTCTGCGCGATGTGAGCGCACTGCGCGACGCCGTTGCCGATGCGCAGGCGCGCAAGGCCGACTGGGCCGCGCCGCATCGCCTGCAGCGCTGGGCACGCGCCCGCCGCAGTGACGCCACCGCTTCCGCGCAGGCCTTCAGCCTCATCAATCGCGCGTTCTCGAACGATGCGCTCGCGCCG
>JBIJAD010000254.1:0-5976 GCA_044345955.1 Lysobacteraceae bacterium | reverse complement strand
GACTCGTGACCCGACTGGCGCCGCTGAACCGCGCGCTGTGGCGGCATGCAGCGGGAGTGTGAGGTCGCGGTCGCGGTGGTTTGCCCGCAGTGGTCTCCGACGACTTCGATGCCGGAAGAGGTCGGCGATGCGCAGGGTTCACTGTCGCCGATTCCGCGATCGGATGGCCGGTTTTCGAGACGGAAGAAACACGGGGCCAGCCCTTTTCGACGATTCGGCCGGTCCCGGACCTGCACCCCCTGACTTTCGCGTGCGAGCGCCGCAATGAACGAGAGCAATCCCTATGCACCGCCCCAGGCGCGGGTCGCCGATGCCGTCGGGATTGCGAGCCCGGCCGAATCCGCGCCCGCCACCGCGCTGTGGAATCCGGGCGCCGCTTCCGCGTGGAGTCTGTTGTTCACGCCGATCTTCGGCGCGATCCTGCAGATGAAGAACTGGCAGGCGCTCGGCCAGCCGGAGAAGGCTGCGAGTTCCCGCGCCTGGGCGATCGGATGCGCGATCTATTTCGTGCTTTCCGGGGTGTCGATCGTGTTTCTGCCGGAATCCGCGATCATCGACCGCATCGCGAATCTTCTCGGCCTAGTCCTCGTGCTGATCTGGTACTTCGCCGACGGTCGCGAGCAGGTGCTCCATGTCCGCGCCCGTTACGGCAAGGTCTATCCGCGCCGCGGCTGGTGGTTGCCGCTGTTGTTCGCGCTCGGCGCTTTCGTGGCCTACCTCGCCCTGTTCACCAGCGTCGCGCTCGCGATCATGGCGATGCGCGGGGAACTCTGAGCGCTCAGGCGCTCTTCGCCAGATCGCCCCAATCCTCGTGCAGGCCGCATTCGCGCTTGAGTCCGTAGAACCGGGTGTCCTCTTCGTTCATGCCGGTTTCGAGCGGACGGGTGGTGTGGATGTCGCCGATCGAGACGTAGCCCTGGTGCCACAGCGGGTGGTAGGGCAGGTCGTGCTGCTGCATGTAGCGCCAGACGTCGCGGTCGGTCCAGTCGGCGATCGGATGCAGTTTCCAGCGGCCGTCGCGCAGTTCGAGGAAGTCGATGTCGGCGCGGCTGGCAGACTGGGTGCGGCGCAGGCCGGCGATCCAGGTGCGCACGCCGAGTTCGCGCAGTGCGCGCTGCATCGGTTCGACCTTGCGCAACTGGTTGTAGCGCTGGATCCCTTCGATGCCGTTTTCCCACAAGCGCCCGTGGCGCGCTTCCATCCACGCGATGCCGACCTGCGGCCGGTAGACCTTGAGATTGAGCGACAGCCGTGCGCTCAGCTCGTCGACGAAGCGGTAGGTTTCGGGGAACAGATAGCCGGTGTCGATCAGGATCACCGGCATGTCCGGCTTGACCCGCGTGCTCATGTGCAGCGCAACCGCGGCCTGCGCGCCGAAGCTGGAGGACAGGGCGTGTTCGCCGGCGAGGTGTTCGATCGCCCACGCGACGCGTTCGGGCGCGCTGCGCGCGGCCAGCCAGCGGTTGAGATCGGCGAGGGCTTGCGGCGATTCCGCAGCGGCGACGGGGTCGGGGAGGCTCATGCGACCAACTCCAATGGCAGTGTCCTGCTGCCGGTGCTGTCGGTGGAAACGATGCCGGCGCGGACCAGGAAATCGCCGAAGCGTTCGTCCGGCGTGCGGTCCGCGGCGTAGCGCGCGAACAGCGGATCGAGCGCGGCGAGGATCGCTTGTTCGTCGATGTTCTCGCGGTACAGCGTATTGAGACGGCGGCCGCGGTGATCGGCGCCAATCATCAGGTTGTAGCGGCCCGGGGCCTTGCCGACCAGCGCGATCTCGCCCAGATACGGCCGCGAGCAGCCGTTGGGGCAGCCGCTGATGCGGATGTGCAGATCGGCGCCGTCGAGGCCATGCGTCGCCAGCAGCGCTTCGATGCGGTCGACGAACGCGGGCAGATAACGTTCGGCCTCGGCCATCGCCAGGCCGCAGGTCGGCAGCGCGACGCAGGCCAGCGCGGCCTTGCGCACCGGCGAGGCGGCGACGTGCGTGTCCAGGCCGTATTCGCGGACCAGCGCATCGACGCGCTCGCGCTGCGCGGCGTCGAGATTGGCGATCAGCAGGTTCTGGTTGGCGGTGAGGCGGAATTCGGCCCGGCCGCCTTCGACATCGAGCGTGTGCGCGATTTCGCGCAGACCGCTCAGATGACGCAGGCCGTCGCCGGTTTCGGATGGCATGTCCCAGATCCGCCCGGCGATGATCCGCAGATTCAGATGCCACAGGCCGTCGTCGCCCTGCGCCCAGCCGAAGGCGTCGGCGTTGTGGACGAAGTCGAACGCGCGCGCCGACGCGAGGGTGACGCCGGCGCGGCGTTCGACTTCGGCCTTGAAATCGTCCAGGCCGCGATCGTCGATGGTGTACTTCAGCCGCGCGCGTTTGCGCACCGCGCGGTTGCCCCAGTCGCGCTGGGTGGTGACCACTGCCTCGCCGATCGCGATCACGTGCTCGGGGGCGATGAAGCCGATCACGTCGCCCAGCCGCGGATAGGTCTCGGCATCGCCGTGGGTCGCGCCCATGCCGCCACCGACGGTGACGTTGTAGCCGACGAGTGTGCCGTCTTCGACGATCGCGATGTAGCCCAGATCCTGAGCGAACACGTCCACGTCGTTCGACGGCGGCACCGCGAAGCCGATCTTGAACTTTCGCGGGAGATAGACCGCGCCGTAGATCGGCTCCTCTTCCTCGCCGCTGCCGGCGACCTTTTCCTCGTCCAGCCAGATTTCGTGGTAGGCGCGGCTGTTGGGCAGCAGATGTTTCGACAGCGCCTCGGCCTGGGCCTGCACCGCGGCATGCACCTGCGACAGGTGCGGGTTGGCGGCGACCGCGATATTGCGGTTGACATCGCCGCAGGCGGCGAGCGTATCGATCAGCGCGGCGTTGATCGCCTGCATCGTCTTCTTCAGATCTCGCTTGATGACGCCATGGAACTGGAACGCCTGTCGCGTGGTGATGCGCAGGCCGCGTTCGGCCCAGGTGGTGGCGATCGCGTCGAGCTTCAGCCACTGCGCCGGAACGATCACACCGCCCGGGGTCCGGGTGCGGATCATGAACGAGTAGTCGGGCTCGAGTTTCTGCCGGCGGCGCTCGTCGCGCAGATCGCGATCGTCCTGCTGGTAGCTGCCGTGATACTTGATGAGGGTCTGATCGGCCTCGGCCAGCGCGCCGGTCAGCGGATCGGCCAGCGACTCCAGCAAGGTGCCGCGCAGGCGGCCGCTTTGCCGTTTGATGTCCTCGACGGAATGCGCGCCGGCCATCAGTACACGTCCCGGGCGTAGCGGCCCTGCGCCTGCAGCGCGTTGAGATAGTCGGCGGCGTCTTCGGCGGACTTGCCGCCGACGCTCGCGATGACGTCCAGCAGCGCGGCGTGCACGTCCTTCGCCATCCGCGTCGCGTCGCCGCAGACGTAGAGATGCGCGCCGTTCTCCAGCCAGTCGAACAGCGCGCGGGCGTGTTCGCGCAGCTTGTGCTGCACGTAGATCTTGTGTGCCTGATCGCGCGAAAACGCGAGGTCGAGCCGATGCAGGCTGCCGCGCTTGAGCGCGTCCTGCCATTCGAGCTGGTAGAGGAAATCGGTGCGCGCGTGCGGGTTGCCGAAGAACAGCCAGTTGCGGCCGGCGGCGCCTGCGGTCATGGGGCGTGTCGCTTCGCGCTCCTGCACGAACCCGCGGAACGGCGCGACGCCGGTGCCCGGGCCGATCATGATCACGTCGCGCGAGGCGTCGGCGGGCAGGCGGAAGCGCTCGTTGCGTTCGACGAACACCGGCAGGCTCGCGCCTTCGCCGAGGGTCGCGAGGAAATGCGAGGCCGCGCCCCAGCGCAGGGCGTCGCCGCGGCGGTATTCGACGTGGGCGACGGTCAGATGCGCTTCCTCGCCCACCGCCTTGCGGCTGGAGGCGATCGAATACAGCCGCGGCTGCAGCGGACGCAGCGCCTCGACCAGTGCCTCGGCGCTCCAGACGCCCGGATGCGCCTGCAGCAGGTCCACGATCTGGTGATCGGTCATCAACGCGGTCAGCGCCTCGCGCTGATCCGGCGCGAGCAGGCGGTTCAGGGACTCGCTGCCGGCGTGCGCGGCATGGGTGGCGACGAACGGGCGGCCGAGGCGGGTGATCTCGCGCTTGCGGGTCAGCCAGTCGCGCAGCGGCAGAGTCTCGCCGGCATGCGCGACCGGGGTCTCGGCATCGAGGTCGAGGGTGTGCAGGATCTCGTCGACCAGCGCCGGCGGATTCTCGATCCACACGCCGAGCGCGTCGCCGGGTTCGTAATCGAGGCCGCTGTCTTCCAGCGCCAGTTCGAGATGACGGATGTCGCGAGCAGAGCCGCGGCCGGTGATCGGCAACTGCGCCAGCACTTCGGCCGCGAACGGACGCTCGCGACCGTGGGCCGCAACGGCCGGTGCCTGCGGACGCAGCGGCGTCACGCTGGCCAGCGCGGGCACGGCAGACTTCGGCTTCAGGGCTTCGCGCGCCTGGGCGAACAGGTCGGCGCTCCACGGCGCAGCGACCGTATCGATGTCCAGATCGGCGTCGCCGCGGGCGATCCAGCGCTGCGCACCGAGCGCTTCGAGGCGGGCGTCCAGGCGCTGGCCGATGGCGCAGAACTGCGGATAGCTGGAATCGCCGAGCCCGAGCACGGCGTAACGCAGGTGCGGCAGCTTCGGCGCGCGTTTGCCTTCGAGGAATTCGACCAGGCCGCGGGCGTCGTCGGAGGGGTCGCCGTCGCCCTGGGTGCTGAGCACCAGGGCGAGATAGCGTTCATCTTTCAGCTCGCGCTGCGGGTAGGCGTCGGCACGGAGCAGTCGCACCGGCAGGCCCTCGGCCTCGAATTTCGCCGCCAGCGCCTCGGCCACGCGCTTCGCGTTGCCGGTCTGGCTGCCGTAGACGACGGTGAGACGCTCGCGTTCGGCGGCGGCAGGCTCGGGCCCTGTCGCGACCGGGGCGAGCAGGGCGGGCGCGGCGCCGCGCCCGCTGGCGAGCCCGGCGGCATAGCCGGAGAGCCACCACAGCCCGGCGCTGTCCAGGCCCTCGGCGAGCCGCGCGATCTGGGCGCAGGCCTCGGCATTCGGCGAGGCGAGTGCGGGGAAGATCGGCGAAAGCGCAGGCTGGGCGGGAGACATGGCGGCGCCGGAGTCGGGGGCGGGAAACGGGAATCCAGCCTAGGACCGGCGCCCCGGAGGCGGAAAGGATGCCTCGTTATGCGCTTATGCCCCGGCGAACTTTCCGGGCAGGGGGGTGTCACCGATACTGACCGCCCCCCTCGTCCCGGCTGCCCATGGAACTGCCACCGGATTTCCTGCTGTTCGTCCTGATCGGCTTCGCCGCGCAGTTGGTGGACGGCGCCCTGGGCATGGCCTACGGGGTCACCGCGTCCAGCCTGTTGCTGGGCTTCGGGGTCCCGCCTGCGGTCAGCAGCGCCACGGTGCACGCGGCCGAATGCTTCACCACCGGCACCTCGGCGATTTCCCACCACGCTTTCGGCAACATCGACCGCAAGCTGTTCAGGCGCCTGCTGCTGCCGGGCATGCTCGGCGCCGGGATCGGCGCCTACCTGCTGACCCGACTTGACGGAGACGCGCTCAAGCCCTGGATCGCCGGCTATCTGCTGCTGATGGGCGCGGTCATCCTGTTCAAGTCCTTCCGCGAGCTGGTCCAGCGCGAGGTCACCACCCACGTCTCGACCGTCGGCTTCATCGGCGCCCTGCTCGACGCCATCGGCGGCGGCGGTTGGGGGCCGATCGTCGGCAGCAACCTGATCGCCCGCGGCCACGAACTGCGGATGACCGTGGGCAGCGTGAACGCGGTCGAGTTCTTCGTCACCCTGACCGCCTCGGTCGTGTTCCTGCTGACCATGGGCACCTCCCACCTCGGAATCGTGGCCGGCCTGGCCCTCGGCGGCGTGGTTGCCGCGCCGATCGGGGCCTGGGTCGTCCGCTACGTCCGCCCGCGGCTGCTGATGCCGTTCGTGGGTGTGCTGGTGATCGG
>JBIJAD010000337.1:0-4524 GCA_044345955.1 Lysobacteraceae bacterium | reverse complement strand
CGAAATGGGTTCGCTCGCGGAAGGCGACCTGACCGTGAAGGCGACCGTGACCGAGGACATGACCGGCGCGATCGCGGACTCGATCAATTTCGCGGTCGAACAACTGCGCAGCCTGGTGCAGACGATCAACGACACTTCGGTGCAGGTGGCTTCAAGCGCCCAGGAAACCCAGGCCACCGCCATGCATCTGGCCGAGGCCGCGGAGCATCAGGCGCAGCAGATCAACACCGCCACCAGCCGCATCAACGAAATCGCGACCTCGATCAACCAGGTGTCCCGCAACTCGGCCGAATCGGCGGACGTGGCGCAGCGCTCGGTGGAAATCGCGACGAAGGGCGCCGGAGTGGTGCAGCAGACGATCGCCGGCATGGACTCGATCCGCGGCCAGATCCAGGAGACCTCGAAGCGAATCAAGCGCCTCGGCGAAAGCTCGCAGGAAATCGGTTCGATCGTGGAACTCATCAACGACATTTCCGAACAGACCAACATCCTCGCGCTGAACGCGGCCATCCAGGCGGCCTCGGCCGGCGAGGCGGGCCGCGGGTTCGCGGTGGTGGCCGACGAAGTGCAACGACTCGCGGAACGCACCTCGAACGCGACCAAGCGAATCGAAGCGCTGGTGCAGACGATTCAGGCCGATACCAACGAAGCGGTCAGCTCGATGGAGCAGACGACCTCGGAAGTGGTCGCCGGTGCGCGACTGGCCGAGGACGCGGGTACCGCGCTGGGGGAGATCGAACACGTGTCGAACACCCTGGCGGGCCTGATTCAGGGCATTTCCAGCGCGGCGCAGCAGCAGTCGGTGGCCGCGAACGACATCACCCAGACGATGACCACGATTCAGTCGATCACCGCGCAGACCTCGCAGGGCGCGAACCAGACCGCCGAATCGATCGGAAACCTCGCGCAGCTGGCGGCCGACCTGCGCCGTTCGGTCGCCGACTTCAAGCTGCCGGCCTGACCGGCGAACGCAGCGGGCGGAGCGATTGCCAGATGATCCGTGTCTACCAACATCGTGGGATCGGGCGTAGCGTCGTCCGCGGAGGCGCAGCATGACCGCGCTCCAAGAAGCGATCGAATACAGCGCGCTCGGGTGGATCAAGCCCGAGTTGGACGAGACCCTGCGCCTGGTCGGCGTGGAAGTCGAGGGCTTCGCCGAAGATCCCTCCGACACCAGCCGCATGCGCGTCTGCGCCGAACTGCTGCATCAGGTGCAGGGCACCCTGCGCATGGTCGAGCTGTATGCCCCGGCGATGGTCGCCGAGGAGATGGAGCAACTCGCGATCGCGATGCAGCACGGCCAGGTGGCCGATCACGAAAACGCCTGCTCCGCGTTGCTGCGCGGCGTGGTGCTGCTGCCCGACTATCTCGAACGCCTGCAGAGCGGTCACAAGGAAATCTCGATCGTCCTGCTGCCGATGCTCAACGACCTGCGCGCCGCGCGCGGCGAGGTCGGCCTGAGCGAAAGCGTGCTGTTCAACCCGGATCTCGACCGGCCGCTGCCGGCGTCGGTCCCGCGCGCCACCGCGCTGTCGCCGGCAGCGCGCGCGCACGAGGTCGCACCGTATCTGGCGCGCCTGCGCGATGCGCTGCAGGCGTGGCCGGAGCAGGGTGCCCCGGAAGATCCCGAAGCCCTGCGCTTCGCGCTCGAGGCGCTGCTCGCGCGCACGCCCGAGGACGCGCCGCGGCGCATGCTGTGGGTGGCGGCGACCGTCGCCGCCGCGCTGCGTGATCGTGCGATCGCCCCTGCGACCGGTCTGCGTCAGGCCTTCGCCAGCGTCGACCGCGAAAGCCGCGGCCTGTTCCAGCCGGCCGGGTTCGCCAACCCGCGGGCCGACGCGGCGCTCGAGCCGACTCGCCAGTTGCTCTACCACGTCGCGCATGCCGACTCCGATCACCCGGCGCTGCTGAAGCTGCGCGAGGTGTTCGAGCTGGATGCGCTGAAACCGACCGAATCCGAACTCGATCACGCTCGCGGCAGCGTCGCCGGCCGCAACCGCTCGCTGCTGGACACCGTGTCCGCCGCGATCAAGGAAGACCTGCTGCGGGTCAAGGACGAACTCGATCTGTATCTGCGTACCGGCCGCAACAACCCGGCCGAGCTGCAGCCGCAGGCCGAGCGCCTGCAGAGCGTGTCGGACACCCTCGGCATGCTCGGTCTGGGTCTGGCGCGCAGTCTGGTGCAGCAGCAGCGCGACGCGATGCAGGAGATCGTCGAGGGCCGGCGCAAGGCCGACGAGACCGCGCTGCTCGAAGTCGCCGGAGCGCTGCTGTACGTCGATGCTTCGCTCGACGATCAGGTCGCGCGCCTCGCCAGCGGCGACGGTGCCGCGAACGAGGAAGATCTGGCCGGCGCCGAGGCGCGCAAGGTGCTGGACGTGCTGGTGCGCGAGGCGATCACCAACTTCGTCTCCGCCCGTCAGGCCTTCGAGGGCTTCGTCGAGACCCAGTGGAATCACGTCGAACTCGAGCCGGTGCCGAAGCTGCTGCGCGACGTCTCCGGCGCGCTGAGCATCCTCGAACTGCCGACCGCCGCGCAGTACCTCGACGGCGTGCGTCAGTACATCGAGATCGAACTGCTGGAACGTCGCCGGATTCCCAACAGCCGGCACATCGACACCTTCGCCGACGCGATGACCAGCGTCGAGTACTACCTCGAAGCGCTGCGCGAACAGCGCGCGAATCGCGACGACATCCTCGACATCACCCGCAACAGCCTCGAAGCGCTCGGCTACTGGCCGTTGCCGGCCGCACGTGCGCCTGTGGCCGTCGCCGCCGGGGCCGAAGTCGCGCCCGCGGTCGGGAGCGTCGAGTCCGAGAACATCGACATCGCGAGCATCGAAGCCGCGCTGGCGGCCGAGGAAGCCGGTCGAGACGCCTGCCGTCGAGGTGCCTGCTTTCGAAGCGCCCGCGGTCGAAGCCCCTGCAGTCGAAATGCCCGCGGCTGAAATGCCGACCATCGAGGCGCCCGCGGTCGCCGCGATTCCGCCGCCGGCGCCCGAACCGTCGGCGCCGCAGAAGTCGGCGGCCCCGCCGTTCGTGCCGCTGTTCCTGCCGCCGCGCGAATCGGTCGCCCAGCCCGCATCCGTGGCTGCGCCGGCACCTCCGCCCGCGGCTCCGCCGGTACCAACGTCGGCGCCAGCGCCGGTCGCCCCGATCCACGCCGGTTTCGACGCCGCCAGCGACGACATCGACGACGAGATCCGCGAGATCTTCCTGGAGGAGTTCGAGGAAGAGATCGGCAACCTCGGCCAGCTTCTGCCGCCCTGGAAAGCCGATCCGAACAACATCGAGCTGCTGCAGCCTGTGCGTCGCGTCTTCCACACCCTCAAGGGCAGCGGTCGCCTGGTCGGCGCCAAGACCCTGGGCGAGTTCAGTTGGAAGATCGAGAACATGCTGAACAAGGTGCGCGACGGCCTGCGCCCGGCGACGCCGCCGGTGGTCGCGATGGTCGATCACGCCTACGCCACCTTGCCCAAGCTGCACGCTGCGCTCAGCGGCGACGGCATGCTCGCTGTCGATCTGCGCGCGATGGAAGCCTTCGCCGACCGCATCGCCGGCGGCGAGGAGGCCATGCCGGTGTTCGCGGCCGCGGTCGCTGCCGCCGCACCTGCCGCGGTCGCGCCTGCGGTGGCGGATGTCGCCGCGCCGGCTCCGGCCGCGGTCGAGGACGGCATCGCGGTCAGCGTCGATCCGGTGCTGTTCGAGATCCTGCAGGCCGAAGTCAGCGGCCATCTGCGCACGATCGACGTCTGGCTGCAGCGCGCGCGCAATGCGCCGACGTCGGCCGACGATCCGCTGGTGCGCGCGATCCACACCATGAACGGCGCCTTCGCGATGAGCGAAGTGCCGGCGATCACCGATGCGCTGACCCCGGCGGAAGCCTACGTGCGCCGCCTGCTCGGCACCGCCGGCGCCGCGGATGTCGAGGCGGTGGATGCGATCGCCCAGCTCGCCGAACGAGTGCGCGCCACGATCTCGGCGCTGTCGATGTCCGGCGGCCGCGTGCCGCGCTGCGACGCGCTCGCCGCGCGTTTCGCCGCGCTGCGCGATGCCCTGCCGGAACCGAGCCAGGCCCCGTTGGCCGAGGACATCCATGCGCCGGTCGACAGCGCGCAGGATCAGGTCATCGACCGCCCGCTGGAACTCACCGAGCTCGATCTCAGCGCCTACGGACATTTCGATGCACCGGCGCCGGTCGCCGAGCCCGCGCAGCCCGTCGAAGCGGACCGCGCCGAGGGTCTCGATCTGGTCGAACTGGGCGCCGAAGCCGAAGCCGAACTTGCAAGACTGCTGGGTCAGATTCCCGGTGTGGCGGCTCCCGCCGTCGCAGCGCCGGCGTCCGAGCCGGTCGCGGCCGAAGTGGACGACCCCGAGCGTCTGCTGGCGCTGATGGAGTCGTTCGAAGCCGAACGCCTCGAAGCCGAACGTCTCGAAGCCGAACGTCTCGAAGCCGAACGTCTCGAAGCCGAACGGCTCGAAGCCGAACGGCGCGAAGCCGACCGCCGCGAAGCCGAACGCCTC
>JBIJAD010000041.1:0-16288 GCA_044345955.1 Lysobacteraceae bacterium | reverse complement strand
CCCAGCGACAGACCGACCGTGAGCAGCGGAACGACCCACGGTTTCCCGCGCGGTCCGGACCAATCGACACGCGGATCGAGAAATGCCGGCATCACGTAGGCCGTGACGATATACAGCGTGAGTAACAGGAGCAGTACGGCCAAGGCCAGTCCATTGCCGCTTCCGGTCTTGAAGTAGTGCGTGGACGAGGTGATGCCGATGCCCACCGAAAGGCAGATCATCGGCGAAGCAACCTGCAGCAACCGCATCCGCACATGATCGTACAGCGTGAGCAGGACCGCTCTCACTGGCGCAACGCCGCGCAGCAATCCGATCACGCCGCCCACGAGCATGCACCCGAGCATCTGGAACGCCAGTGCGCTGAACGAGATGTAGTCGCCGATAAGATCGTCAGACAACCTGGCGCTGCCCACGCCACCGCCGCCGAGAAGTTTGAACTCGGAAAGGTGCAGCAAGCCAATCAGCACGCCGGTTCCGCCGAAGAAGATCGCATCTTTTCCAATCTCGGATCGCAGCTGTTTCAGTTGCTCCCTGAGGGTCGTTTCGATCGTGCGCACTGGGGCGGACATGCGTCCTGTCCTCGCTGAAGGGATGCCCCCCTTTTAGCGCAACGCACCCGTCCGTGAAAGCGGACACCCGCCAGACCATCCCCGCACCAAACACATCGCTCTTCGCCACCACGTGGCGCGGGACAGCATCGCGTCGACCTTTCTCCCCCTTTTCTTTCGTGCCCATGACGACATCCTCCACATCCACCAGTGGCGGCGCACGCTTGCTGCACGCCGATCTCGACGGCGTGCTATCGGCCTCGCGCAACGTCAGTGCGCTCGCCACCCGACTCTCGTCCTTGCACACGCGTGCGATCGGCACGCTACGTCGTCGCTTGCCCGTCCACGCCCGCCGCGATATCCAGGCCGAGTACCAGATCGGTGCGCGTCGCCTCACGCAAGACCTGCAATCGCGCGCCACCGATGACGTCGTGCGTCTGGTGGGCCGTTTCCGCGGCATCGGCCTGCGCAACTTCGCCGCACGCCAGACGAAACGCGGCGTGACCGCCTCGGTCCTGCGCGGCAAACGCAGCCTGCGCGCGCATGCGTTCCTCGGCGTCGGTGTGAACCGCAACGCGCAGGTCTTTCGGCGCGAAGGCCCCAAGCGCGTGATGCAGCAGGGCCGCTACGCGGGCAAACAACGTCAACCGCTGGTCGCCGAGTACGGCGCCACCGCCGCACAAATGCTCGCCAAGGGCCGCCGGCCCGAACGCCTCATCGACTACGCCCGCGGCGTGCTCGCCGCCGAGGCCGATCGCCTCCTGCGGCTCGCTGCCGCCTCTTCCGCCGCCGCACCTTCCGCCAACGCCACCTCGCCATGAAGACCATCCGTCTCTATCACCCGCACACCCACGAAGGCATCGCCTACACGCCGCCACCTGAGGGCATCGAACTCACCGTCAACGATGCCGATGCCGCGTTGCTGGCGGCGTGGGGTCTGAGCACGCCACCGCCGACGCTCGATGCGACTCCCGCCCCACTGGCCGACGCGACGATTTCCGCCGATGACCGCATCGGTGACGATCACGAGGAGAGCGGCGCATGAAAGACTTCTCCTTTCAGGGCGGGCTGTACCTGGGCACCCGTCTTGCCGGCGGCCGGCCCGGCGCGCTGCGCTGGGTCGGCGATGCGCCCAAGTGCGATCTGACGCTCAAGACCGAGACCGAGACGCGCAAAGAATCGTACTCGGGCAATCGCCTGACCTCGGCTGTGCTGCAGAAGGGCAAGGAGGCCGAGCTGTCGATCGCGATCAACTGGGCCGACATCGACAACCTGCTGCTCGGTCTGTACGCGACCAAGGCAAGCATCGCCGGTGGCACGCTCACCGGCGAGCGTCTGCCCGTGCCGCTCAGCGCGAACGATCTGATCGCACTCGATCACAGCACGATCAGCCAGCTCGTGCTCACCGACAGCAACACCGCGCCTGCGACGCTCATCGCGAACACGCACTACCGCGTGCAGAGCGCGCGCGCGGGTCTGGTGCAACTGCTCGATCTCGCCGCGTTCACGCTGCCCTTGCGCGCGGCATATCGCTATGGCGCGCGGGTCAGCGTCGCGATGCTCACCACCGCGGCGCCCGAGCGCTATCTGTTCCTCGATGGCATCAACACCCTCGACGGTGCGCCCGTGCAAGTTCGCCTGTATCGCGTGCAGTTCAACCCCGTCTCCAATCTCGGCCTGATCCACGAGTCGTTCGGCCAGTTCGAGATGACCGCGTCGGTGCTGTTCGATCCCGAGGCCGCGGCCGATCCTTTGCTCGGCGGCTTCGGTCGGCTCGATCTGCCGGAGGTGCCGTGATGGCCACGAAGATTCCCGCGGCGCCACTGTCCGTGGATGCAGCGGCGTCGGCCGCAGACGACCTCGCCGTGTTGCACCCCGATCGCACGCTCGTGATTGCCGGGCGCGCGGTGACGATCCGCGAGTATGGCTTCTTCGAGGGGCTCGACATTGCCGATCGCGCGCATGGGTTCATTGCGGACCTGATCACCGCAAGCGACGCCGGCACGCTGCGTTATGCCCAGGTGCGCCGGCTGTTCGGGCGTCATCGTGCGGTGATTCCTGCGATCGCGGCGCAGGCAGGCGACGTCGAGGTGGCGTGGCTCGAGGTGCTCGCGCCGGACGATTTGGAGCTGTACCTAGCGACTTGGTTCGCGGTCAACGCCGCTTTTTTCGTGCGCGAGGTGCTGGCAGAGGTCCGCGAGGCCCAGCTCCTCGAAGCGCAGCCGCTCGCAGTCGGCGCGTCGGCTGGCGCGACCTCTTCGTCCGACTCGCCGCCTCCGGACTCGGCGATCCCGACCGACTCGGCCGCATGACCGAACGCCAGCTCACTGCCGCGTTCGAGGCCGTCGATCGCGACGAGCGTCGCCGTCGCGCGGACTTCATCGAAGACGTGGCCACGGCCGTGTGGGGCGGCGAGGCGGCCGAGGCGCGCGTGAAATCCCTGCGCGGCCGGGACTGAGGTCAACGCACCGATCGCGCCATGAATCAGGATTTCGTGCTCAATCTGAAGGTCCGCGGCGATTCCGCGCAGGCCGAGGCCAGCCTCGCCCGTGTGGAGGGGGCGCTGGGCCGGGCGGACCGCGCCGTGGCGCAACTCAACGCCACCAGCACTGCCGCCACCCGCACCAGTGCGGGGCAGGCACAGGCGCAGGACGCCGTCGCGGGCGCGCACCGCCGCGGCGCACGCGCGACCGAGGTCGGTGCGCGGGCCGTGAACGAATACGGCGTGTCCGTCGGCCAGACCCGGCAGGCGATGCGGATGCTGCCGGCGCAGATCACCGACATCGTCACCTCGCTCGCCGGTGGCCAGAAACCCTGGCTGGTCGCCATCCAGCAAGGCGGCCAGTTGAAGGACTCCTTCGGCGGCGTCGTGCCCGCCGCGCGCGCCCTGCTCGGCGCGGTCACGCCGCTGGTCGCCGGCGTCGCTCTGGTCGCCACGGTCCTCGGCAGCGTTGCGGTCGCGACGGTGTCGAGCTACCGGGAAACGCAAGCCTACGAACGCACGTTGATCGCAAGCGGCAACGCGGCCGCGGCCACGGCCGGACAACTGCGGGTCCTGAAGGACAGCGTCGGTGGCGCCACGGGCGAGTACGGCAATGCGCAGACCGCGCTCACCGCCCTCGCCGGCTCGGGCAAGGTTGCGAGCGATACCCTGGATGAGGCCGCGCGTGCCGCGGTGAGTCTCGCGACGCTCACCGGGGCGTCGATCGAAGACACCACCCAAAAGATCATCGCACTCGCGGCGGCCCCCTCCGCGCAACTGATCGAACTCAACCAGCAATACCGCTTCCTCTCGGTCGAGGTCTACCAGCATGTCCGTGCGCTGGAAGCGCAGGGCCGGGCACAGGACGCCGCGCGTCTCGCGATCGAGACCTTCGCACGCGTCCACGAGCAGCGTGTGCAGGAGGCGTATGCGCGGGCAGGATCGCTCGAACGCGCGTGGATCAATGTCGGCAAAGTCATCGGTGGCGTCTGGCAGACGATCCGTAATATCGGACGCGACGATCTCGCGTTCCGGCTGTCGAAGACGACCGATGAACTCGATCGCATCGGCAACGAATGGCGGGAACTCGGCGGCCTGAACTCACTCGATGCGGTGCTCGCAAGCGCCGATGTCGATGCCGGCACCAAACAACGCATCCGTGCGCTGCGGCAAGAACAAGCGACTCTGCAGCGCGAGGCCAATGCCGAACAGGCGAAAGCCGATGCGCAAGCGGCCACGCAAGCCAAGCAGACGAACGCGATCAACGCGCTGGGGCGCGCGCAGGCGGCGCTCGGCCAGGACCGTGCGATCGCCAAAGCGCAGCAGCTGCGCGCGCTCGAACGCGATATCGCCGCGCTGCGCGCGGGGGGCGTGACGCAGGTCGAGGGCGTGTCGCTCGCGGCCTTCGAGGCCACGCGCCGCGCGCAGATCGACGAACAGTTCAAAGCACCGAAGGCTGCCCGCGGGCCGAAGCCCAAAGCCACGGACGCCGATCGCGCGCGCGAGTCCGCCGAGCGCGAACTCGAGTCCCTGCGTCGCGAGGTCGCGCTGCTCGGCGAGGTCGAAGCCGGCCAGACCCGTGCCGGCGAGGCCGCACGCCTGCGCTACGAGACGACGCAGGGCGCGCTCAAAGCCCTCACGCCCGCGCTCAAGGCACAACTGATCACTGAGGCCGAGACGCTCGACACCGCGCGCGCTGCGGCGGAGGCCGAACGCGAGCGCAAGGCCGAACTCGAGAAGACGACGCGCGCCTATGAGGCGCTCCGCGCCAGTCTGCGCACCCCGGCAGAGGTCGCACTGGAGGAGGCGCAGACGCAGGTTCAACTGCTGAACGACGCGCTGCGCGATGGGATCGCGACCAAGGCCGCGTTCGATGCGGCGATGGCGCGCGTGGTGCAGACGACCTTTCGTAAACCGGACGCCATTCCCGGCGCGGCACCGGATCTCGGCCCCGCCGGTAGCGAGCTGGCGCAGATCGAACAGGCGCGCGTGCGGTTGCAAACTTGGCATGCCGAACAACTCGCGCTCGTCGCGCAATTCCGCTCGCAGCGCGCCGACCTCAACGCGCAATGGGACGCGCAGGAAGAAACCATTGAGCGCCAACACCAGGCCGCCCTCGCGCAATTGCAAGCGGCGCAGACGCAGGTGCTGCTGGCCGGTGCCTCGGCGACGTTCGGCCAACTCGCCGACATCGCCCGCACCTTCGGTGGCGAGCAGAGCGCGACCTATCGCGCCCTGTTCGCACTCAGCAAGGCGTTCGCAATTGCCCAAGCCGCCATCGCGCTCGCCCAGAACGTTGCCGAAGCGAGCAAGGTGGGCTTCCCGCAAAACATCCCGCTGATCGCCGGGGCCATCGCCCAGGGCGCCACCATCGCCGGACTGATCGCACAGGCGACCTTCAACGGCGGAGGCGGCTACGCAACCGGCGGCCATGTGCGCGGACCGGGCACGGCGACCTCCGACAGCATTCCGGCCTGGCTGTCGGATTTCGAGTTCGTTACCCGCGCGGCCGTGGTCCGTCAGCCGGGCGCGTTACCGTTTCTGGAAGACTTCAACCGCCGCGGCATGCCGGCGTTGCAGGCCTGGCACGCACGTCGCTTCGCCACCGCCGCGCCGCCGCAGGTCTCGCTCCCCCGCGCGCCGCGCGTGAACTTCGCCGAGGGCGGCCTCGCCCGCGCCGCCGCCGGCCTGAACCCGCAACTCAACCTGCGCCTGATCAACGCGATCAACACCGATGCGCTCGCCGAGTCGATGGCGCAGAGCCGGGGCCTCGAACAGACCATCCTCAACGTGATCGACCGCAACGGCAGTTTCCTGCGCCAGAGGATCGGTGGCTGATGGCCTACGCGATCGATACGGTGGTCAAAGGCGGGAGCGACGATGCCCACCTCCGCCTGCTGGGGATCATCCAAGCCCTCGCCGAGAGCGTCGGCTGGACGACGCTCCGTTTCGACACGTCGATCGCAGAGCGCGAACTGATCCTGCGCTCGACCGGCACCACGGGCGAGGAAGAGATCACCGTCGGCTTCAAGGCGTACCAGAACGTGGCCGCCGATTACTACAACCTGCTCGCCGCGACGATGGTGGGCTATGTGCCGGCCGCGCCGTTCGAAGCGCAGCCGGGGATCAAGACCTCGGGCGTGCCGAGTCACAACCAGGCGGTAACGTACTTCTTGACCGCGAATCCGCGGCGGATCGTCGGCGGCTTCAAAGTCGGTTCGCCGATCTACGCCCACGTCTATGTCGGCAAGGCGCTCGCCTATGCGCGGCCGAAGGAATTTCCATCGCCCTTGGTCGTCGCCGGTCATTTCGATGGCCGCGAGGCGCGGCGCTACAGCGATCTGCACTGGTTCCCCTACAAAGGCCGCAAAGGCAGCAGCGACAGCGGCTACAACGATGGCCACCTGTATCTGCGCGATGCCGCCGGGGCCTGGAAGAAGGTGCAGATCGCGCCCTTCGGCAACGGTCAAGCGAGTGAGACCACCTACGCCGGACTGGCGGGCGAATACGTGGCGCGCAACGGGAGCGGCTATCGCTGTCTGGTCCCGGCCGGCACGCTCTACCAGCCGCAGCCGCTCGAACTCTACGAGATGAGCTTCGGCGCTTATGACAACGAGGCGCGCGCATACACCAGCAGCGGCAATCTCTATGGCGTGCTCGATGGCGTGAGCTTCGTCTCCGGCTTCAACAACGCCTCCGAGAATGTGCTGCAACTGGAAGGCAGCGCCGTGATCGATCAAACCGGCATGAGCGTGCGCCAAGCCGTCGAGGCGATCCGTGCGGTCGGCGGCCGGGCGTTCGTCCTGCTGCAGGACGGCGCGCGCGTGACCTGGCGCGACTTTGTCGCCGTGGAGATGACGTGATGGCGACAATCACGGGTCAGGTCGCGAGCTTCGCAGCACTGAAGGTTGCGATCGAAGCGACGCTTGCCTCTCGTGGCTGGACGCTCGCGAACGGGATCCTGAGCAAAGGGGCTGCGTTCATGCAGTTCACCGCCACCGCCACCGAATTGCGCCTGCAAGCCGGCACCGGACAGGCCGGCGCCGCGCTCACCGGCGCGTGCCCGCAGTCGTTGAAGGTGATGACCTTCACCAACGCGCCGATCCAGTGGCCGGCCGTCTACGTGCTGCACGTCTTCGATGCGCCGGACGAGGTCTACTGCGTGCTGCGTTACAACGTCGATCGCCACCAGCACTTGAATTTCGGGCTCTCGACGATGCCGCAGATCGGCGGCACCGGCCTGTGGTGTACGGGGTCGTTCCGCGGCGATGTCGACGGCACCCGCGCGGGCGTCAAAGTCTTCATCGACTCCAACTCGGGCACCCAACTCGGGGCGCAGCCCTACGACGGGTTCGGACTCGGCTTCTTCTTCGCGAGCATCACCGGCACCTATCACAGCAGTTTCATCCACTGCAGCCTTGAAGGGCCAGCCGCCTGGCGCACGAGTGTCGGCGGCGCAGCGGGTGAGTTGCTCGGCGTCTCGCACAAAGCCGGACTCCTGCATGCGCTGCCGTCCGCCTTCAACCAAGCCACGGTTCTGCTGCCGATCGACGTGCTGCTCGCGCGCCAGGCGCAGGGCCAGACGATCGTCGCGACGCTGGCGCACGCGCGCTACTGCCGGCTGGATCACCTCGATCTGAGTCAACCGCTGCTCTACGGCCCCGAACGGTGGGCGGCGTATCCGCTGCACGCCGTTCACCCCGTGCAACGCAATGGGGCCGGCTGGCCAATCGGCGCGCAGCACAGCGGCACCTTCGGCGTGGCCCTGCGCGAGACCCTGTGATGGCAGGGCGGATTGGGATCGCACCGACGGCGCGGTCGTTCGGTGCGACGAATCCTGCGCTCTCGATCGAAGTGAATACGCTCGGCGAGGCGCGACTCGACCCGGCCGCCTACGCGCGCGAGCGCTTCACGGCGCGCACTGGCGCGTACCGGCACCCCGCGGCACTGCGCTGGCCCGCGACTGGACGCCTCGCGCACCGCTTTGCCGAGGACTATTTCGATCGCATCCACCTCACGCCGATCGCACTCTCGCTGGGCAACGTCGTGTCCGAACTGATCCGCGAGATCGCGGTGTGGAACGCGTGGCGCACGGCGTCGCAGACGTTGACGGCGCTGCGCCTGGACGGCGATGTCGGCAGCACACTCGCCACACCTGCGCCGCTGCCGCTGGTGCTGCGGCCACTGCAGGAGCAGGTGCTGACGCTCACGGTCGGTCTCAACGGCCCGCCGGTGATCGATGCGCAGGCCATGCTGACTTTCGCCGATGGCGCAACGTGGTCTCTGCGCATCGACGGCCTGCGCCTGAACGCCTGGTCGCTGCCGCCGAACTGGACCGAGCCGCTGATCGAGACGCTGGCGTGGTTGACCGACGTACAGGTCGCGGTCGCCGGCACGGTCACACGCACGCCACTGCGCGACGCACCGCGGCGGTCGTGGGAATTTGCGGTGCTCGCCGATCGGCAGGAACGGCGCTGGATCGAACACGCCTTGTTCGACTGGACCGGCCGCGTCTGGGCGCTGCCGATGTTCGTCGACACCGTGTGGATGCGATCACCGGTGGCCGCAGGCGCGACCGAGATCGCGGTCAATACCGAGGGGTTAGATTTTGTGGCCGGTGGTCTCGCGATGCTCTGGCGCGGGGTAGCGGACGTCGAACTGGTCGAAGTTGCGCAGATCGCGACCAATCGGATCGTGCTGCGCGCGCCGACGCGCCGTGCGTGGCCGAGCGGCACACGCCTGATCCCGTGCCGCACCGCGCGTCTGACCGATGCGCCGGAGTTGCGTCGCCTGAGCGATCGGCTGATGCGGACGCAGCTGCGTTTCGAGGCCACCGAGCCCTGCGACTGGCAGGCCGCGCTGCCGGCGATCCGCTATCGCGGGTTCCCCGTTCTCGAACACCGTCCGAACGAAACCGTTGATCCCAGCGCCAGCATCGCGCGACGTGCCGATCTTCTTGACGGCGAGGTCGGTCGCACGCAGGTAGATGATTTGTCCGGCCTTGCCTGGACGACGCAATCGCACGCCTGGCGGTTGTTCGGCCGCGCCGAACGCGCCGACCATCGCGCGCTGCTCTACGGCCTGCAGGGCCGCGCCGAAGCGCTGTGGTTGCCGACCTGGACGGACGATCTTGAAGTGGTCGAGACGATCGGCGAGACCGCGCTCACGCTTACCGTCGTTGCCTGCGGCATCGCGCGCAGCCTGCGCCAGCAAGCGGGCCGTCGCCATGTCCGCATCGCACTGAGCGACGGCACCGTGTTCTATCGCGCCATCGAAGCGTCGAGCGAACTGACGCTGGCGAGTGGCGAGACCGTCGAGCGCCTGCGACTGGATGTGGCGCTGGGTCGCGTCGTCCGGCCCGACCAGGTCCGTCTCGTGTGTTGGCTGGCCTTGGTCACGCTCGCGGGCGACACGGTCGAGCTGCGCCACCACGCCGACAGCGACGGTCTGCTCGACTGCACCGTGTCCTTTGCCGGCATCCCCGCCGAGGAGCCGTAAGCATGGGGCTGCTCTCGCGCGAGATCGAGCTGTACGACTTCTCGATCGGGTTAGTCCACTGGCGTTACACCGATGCCGGCCGCGAGGCGATCGTCGAGGGCCTGCGCTACGCCCCGGTCGCGCTCACGCGCGGGCGGATCGCGCAATCGGCTGAGGACGCGAAGAACGCGCTGGAGATCACAGCGCCGCTCGATCTGCCGCTGCTCAATCTGTTCCGTCCGGTGCCGCCGGGCCTGCGCGTGCGCCTGGATCTCAAACGCGTGCGGATCCGCGACGGCCAGGTACGCCTCGGCTGGACCGGCCATGTCGCCGATCTCGACGAAACCCAGAGCGTCGCCAAACTGCGCGGCCAATCGCTCGCCGCCGCGGTCGAGACGCTCGGCTTGCGCCGCAGCTGGCAATCGAATTGTCCGCTGGTGCTCTACAGCCAGGGGCTGGGGCTGTGCAATGCCGATCCCGATGCACACGCGGTGCCGGCCGTGCTCAGCGACGCCACCGGCTATACGGTCGCGTCGGCCGCCTTCGATGCGTTCGACGACGGCCATTTCGACGGCGGGGTCTTGCAGTGGACGTCGACGCTCGGCATTGAACGCCGCTTCATCGTCCATCACGCCGGCACGACGTTACGCCTGCTCACGCCGGCCGCACTCGCGCCCGAGACGCGCGTCGTCGCGTTGCCCGGCTGCGATCGCACGATGGGACCGAACGGCTGCGCCAAGTTTCGCAATGAACTGAACTTCGGCGGCCAGCCGACCTTGAAGGGCATGCGCAACCCCTTCGGCAACGACCCGGTTTTTTGATCACGCCCTCTCCCTCCCGTTCGGCACGCGTCGCGTGCCGGCCTTGCCGTGCCTCCGCCATGTGGATTTACGCCATCGTGCTGATTCTCGCCATCGCGCTCAGCGTCGCGATGCGCCCCAAACCGCAGTCGCAGAAACCGCCGTCGCTCGCCGAGTTCTCGGTGCCCACCGCCGAGGAAGGGCGCGAGGTGCTGGTGATCTTCGGCGAGGTCTGGGTGGACGATCCGAACGTCCTCGCCTATGGCGATCTGCGCACGACGCCGATCAAGGCCAAGGGTGGAAAGTGAGCACGCCGACTGATGCGTTGGACGGCCTGCGCATTCACCTGCGGCATGTCCGGGCGATCGATCCGACGGGCGGGCCGCTGTGTGCGCCGGGCATTCGCGCGTGGTGTCGCCAGCACGGGATCGATGTGCGCGTTCTTTGCGACGAAGGCATCGAGATTGCCGCGCACCCGGCGCTGCACGACGACCCGTTCGTCGCGCGCGCGATCGCGATTGCACGCGCCGAAGCGGCGTCACCCGTCGAGACCCGCGATGCGTCGTGAGCGTCTCTACCGCGTCTGGATCGTGTGCGCCTGCATCGCCTCGATCGGATCGGGTCTGGTGCTGTGGGCCAACGACGAACGTGCGTTCGGTGCGCTCGGCATCGCGAGCGGACTTGTTCACGCGCTGTGGGGCTGGGACGTGCCGGCGGTCCTACGCGGTCGCCTGCGGCGACGCCCAATCGTGATTGCGCAGCTGCGGCCGATGGTCGTATCACCGCCGCGACGAAGTCTCATGCAGTGCCTGCGCACCTGGGCACGCCGCCGTGGGTAAATCGAGCAAGCCGACGATCGGCTATCGCCACTTCATGTACCTGTACATGGGCGAGTCGATCGGCCCGAACGACTACCTCGCGGGCGTGAAGGTCGGCGGTCAGACCGTGTTCGAGGGCGAGTTCGCCGGCAGCGGGACGCTCGCGATCGATTTGCCGCAATTGTTCGGCGGCGACAAGAAAGAAGGCGGGCTGGTCGGCACCTTGCAGATCCGCATGGGCGAAGCGACGCAACTGCCCGATCCGTACTTGCAGCAACAAGTGCCAGGCCCGTGGCCGGCCGCGCGCGGGCTTTGCACCACGCTCTACCGCGGGATGGTCGGGGCGATGAATCCCTACCTGAAGCTCTGGGCCAAGCGCTGGGGGCGCTTCGTGCAGGGCTGGTCGACGCCGGTGTGGCAACCGGCGCTCGCGCGCATCGGCCGCGGTATGAACCCAGCGCACATTCACTACCAGTGCCTCACCGATACCGCGTGGGGTTGCGGCCTGGATCCCGCGTTGATCGATGGCGAGAGTTTCCTGCATGCGGCCGAGCAGTTGCACGACGAACAGTTCGGGCTGTGCCTGGGCTGGCGACGCGGCGATTCGATCGGAAATTTCCTGCAGACGGTCAACACCCATGTCGGCGGCCTATGGGCGTTCGATCCGATGCGCGGCCAGTTCGTGTATCGGCTGTTCCGGCCGGACTATGACGTCCAGGCACTGCCGCTGCTCGACGAAACCAGCGTGCTCGCGCTGGAGAGTTGGCAGACGCCGCTCCTCGACGGATCCGTGAATGAAATCACCGTCATCGGCCGCGACTGCGTGACCAATCTCGAGATCGCCGCGACGTTTCAGAACATGGCCAACGTCCAGGCCCAGGGGCGCGTGATCGCCGATCGTCGCACGCTGCCGGGGCTGTGGAACCGCAGCCTGTGCGAGCGCGTCGCCGCGCGTGAGACCGCCGCCGCCAGCAGTCTCCTGCAACGGATCAAACTCACCGTCGATCGCCGCTGGTGGGGCATCAAGCGCGGCGATGTGCTCGCGCTGTCCTGGCGGCGCAAGGGCGTGCAGCGGATGCCGGTGCGGGTGCTGGAGGTGGACGAGGGCACGCGGACCGATGGCGCGCTTGCCTTGGTGCTGGTGCAGGACATCGACGGCATGGCGGCGACCACGTACCTGCGGCCGGTCATCGGGCCGTGGACGCCGCCAGACACGCGTCCGCTGCCGCTGCCGGCACAACGGTTGGTCGAAGCGACCTACCGCGATCTCGCCGGCCGCCTGCGGCCCGCGGATCTGGCGCAGGTCGAAGACGACGCCGGCTTCGTGGTCGCGCTCGGCGCGCGCCCGAACGGGCCGGCCTACGGCTATGCGCTCACCACGCGCACGGCGGGCGGCACGTTCGAGGAGGTCGCCAGCGGCGACTTCTCGGCCACCGCGACCCTCGCGGGCGGACTGAGCCCGACCGACACCGTGGCCACGCTCGCCGAGTGGCGCGATCTGGACCTTGTCGTCGTCGGAAGCGAAGCGCTGATCGACGAGGAACTGGTGCGGATCGATGCGATCGACGCGGTCGCGGGCACCCTCACGATTGCGCGCGGGTGCGTCGATACCGTGCCGGCGCCGCATGCCGCAGGCGCGCGCCTGTGGTGCAGTGATACTTACGTCGGCGCCGATCCGACCGAGTATCTCGCGGGCGATACCGTCCAGGCGAAGCTGCTGACCCGGACGCCGCAAGGCACGCTCGATCCCGCGCTCGCGGCCATCACCCAGGTCCGGCTTGATGCGCGGCATGCCCGGCCGTTTCCACCGGGCCGCCTGCGAATCAATGGCACGGCGTGGCCGGCGACCAGCTTCGCGCGCCTGGCGATCGCATGGGCGCACCGCGATCGCGTGCTGCAGGGCGACCGCCTCATCGAGCACGAGGCCGGCAGCATCGGGCCCGAGCCCGGTACGACGACAACCGTCCGCGTCCTCCACGCGCTCAGCGGCGCACTGCTGCACGAGACCACCGGCATCACCGGAACCAGCCACAGCATTGAGGTGCTGCTCGCCAGCAATGCGCCGCTGCGCATCGAGGTGAACAGCCGGCGCGGCGTGCTCGCCAGCCGGCAGACGTACGTCCGCACGCTGCAGTGTGAGTGCGGCGAGAAACTCGCGAACGCCGACTTCGATACGCAGGCCGCCTGGTCTCTCGGTGCGGGTTGGTCGATCGCGGGGGGCGCCGCGGAGAAAAGCGCGGGCGTCGCCTCCGATCTCGAACAAGCCTTCGCGTTTGTGGATGGTGGCGTCTATCGGATCGAGTGGGTACTCGCCCAGGTCACTGCGGGCACTGCACGCGTGCGACTGTCGGGCGTGACGCCCGTGGAGGGTGCGGCGCGCAATGCGAACGGCTCCTTCATCGAGACCCTCACCGCCAATGCGCACGCCGCGCTGCGTATCGCCGCGGATGCCGCGTTCGCTGGTCGGATCGAGCGCGTCAGTCTGCGCCGATTGGCGTAGTCCGCGCGCGAAGTCAACACTTTGTCGAAGCCTGTACGGCCGGTGTCTCGATGTCGCAGCGCGACATCGGCATGGGCTTGGCTTCACCGCCGAACAGCGCGTTCATGGCCTCGTCGCATCGACGACACCAACGCCCAGGAGCCGACATGCCCACCATGACCCTCACCATCCAACGCACGCCACGCACGCTCACCTTCCGCGACGAGACCATCGAGGTCGAGGAACTCGGCGTGCGCTTGCCCTTCGCACGCAAGCCGGCCGACTTGCGCGAGATGTGTGCTAGCGGGAACGAATTGATTTACATCACCGAGACGGTCGAGATGACGCCTGTCGAGTTTGACGTCTTCGCGAGCAGCTTCTACGCGCCGCGCGCGTGGCTGAAAGGCAAGGGCGGATCGATCTGCGGCGGACACCTGTGCGTCGAAGTGCATGCACCGGGCCGACCCTACCTCTACATCGACCCCTCGGGCGGCGACGACGCCCGCTATGTCGCGCGCCTCGGATGAGGCGCGTCCGAAACTGAGCTCAGGCCGAGCGCGTGATTTCCCTCGCGCACAGCGCCTTGATGACTCCCACGAACTTTGTCCCGGCACTCACCATGACCCACATCCACACCACGCTCGCCCGCATTGCCCGCGCCATGCTCGGCATCGAGACCCTGGAGACCCGCGGTTCCGACCGGCTGGACTTCTACGAGGTTTCGGCCGCCAGCCTGCGCGCGGCACTCGAAGCGGCCTATCACGCCGGGGCCGAACAAGCGCGCAAGGCGGCAACTCGCAAGGCGTCTGCACGCTGAATTTTCGTCTCGCCGCGCGCTTGGCTTCGCAGGCGAACAGCGCGTACATGCACACCCCGACACGGACAGCAACCCCGCATGAAATCCACCGCACCCCGCAAACCCAAACTAGTCAAGGAGTTCTTCCTCGCCTCGCTGCTCGTCCGCGTCCCCGGTCAACGTGGACGCCACGCCTGGCGGCGAGAAGTCTTGCGCGCCCGAACGCCACGCGCCCTGATGCGCCAGATCGACGGCCGCAAGCACATCGCCTACGCCAGCAATGGCGTCGATGTGATTCGCATCGAATTGATCGACACCGGCAGCACGCTGCTCGCACCGATCGCGGACGGTGCCGAGGTCGAGCCGCTGGGCGATCTGCTCGCGCGGATCGCCGCGAATCCCACTGGTTTGGTTTGGTGAAGCAGGAGGCCACCATGGGTACGATAACGCTTCGGAACGATCAAGACCCCTATCAGCGTATCGCGAAGGATCGGTTCGGCATCGACGTCGATACGGTCGTCGCGTCCGGCGACACCGCGGCAATCGCCGAGTTGCAGCGCCTACTCGACGCGCTCGCCGAAGCCTACGAGATCGGATTTGAGGATGGCGAACGCTACGTCACCAGCAACGATGTGCCGCTTCACGAATGCGTGGCGTCGCTCGACACCGCCTTCCTGCTCGCGATGCATCGCGGCGACACGGACCTACGCGCGCACGTCCTGGCCGAAATCACCCGCCGCGCCGCCTCCGGCATCGACGCGATCGTCGGGTTTGCGCCACCACTGTCCGAGCAGGCCACCTGATCCGCAGGTCGAGTACGAATGCAGTACGACGCTTGTCCATCGAGTGGAACGACCGAAGGGTCGCTTGGCTTCACGGCCGAACAGCGCGTTCATGGATGCACACCACCACACAGGGAATTTCCCCATGAGCAGTGAATTCGACGAGCACGCATTCAACACACGCCGCGCCATCACGCAAGGTGAGGACGCGCTGACCAACATCCGGCAAGCACTGGAGCACGCCTTGCGCGAGATCGAACGCTGCCAGGCGCGCTATCAGGCGGCCCCGCTCCTCGAGAAGCCGCGTGTCCTGAACCATGCGCTGTCCACGGCTTGTACGTGGGCGATCGTCAACGCACGGATCGGCTTGGCGGCAGATGCACAGGCGGAACTGCACGCCATTGCGCAGAACGCGCCGCCGGCTTGATGCCAGATCATCGTTGTGCTGCGGTCGGGACACCGGCCGCAGCCTTGTCCGCCGTTCGCGCCAGCCATTGCGCCTGTGCGAGCGACGGATCCGATCACGGCCGGAGCGTTAAACGCACGCGAAGAAGAAGATGCGCTGAAGGACTTGGCTTCCGTTGCGAACAGCGCGTTCATGTGTCCACGCCCATACGGACATCCCATGATGCAAGACGAACACGCCACGCCCACCACCGACCGGGACGAAGGTCATCGCCAACTGGAGCGCATGATCGACGCGCTGACGGCGACACGATCGTTGATCGAACAACAGATCGCCCGCTATGCCGACGCGACTTCGCCTTCGGAACGTGGCGACATCCTCCACGCCGCCATCATTGCGGTCGAAGATCGATTGCGCCCGCGATGCCGACTCGACGACCTCGCGAAGATCCGCGACGCACAGCACACCATCGCAGGCCGGCGCGGGACTTGATCGAAACACCCACACCGCCCGCCCGTCATCCGGGCGGGCATCGACGTCACTCACTTTGGAGAACAACCACACCGATGTAGGCGCATGACGTGCAGTAAGCACTGTTGCTTCATCGCCAACACCACTCCCCGGCATACGCCGGAAACGCGGACGGCCGAGGTGCGTCAACACCCCGGCCGCCCTAACCACCACCGTTCACGAGAGGAAC
>JBIJAD010000336.1:0-4530 GCA_044345955.1 Lysobacteraceae bacterium | reverse complement strand
GGCGAGCATGCCGTCCCAGTCGCCGCGGTTGAAGGCCGCGTAATAGGCCAGGATCAGTTCAGTGGCGCGGTCGTGGGCGCGGGTGCCGTCGATGTGCATGGCGAACTCCGGTGGAGGGTCACGATGGAAGGTCGCGATGGAAGCTCATGACTCCCGGCGCGGGAACAGGTCGCGGTGGAAGAAATACACCTCGCTCAGCAGGAAACGCCATTGCGTGGCGAAGCTGCGATAGCGGCTGGTCGGGGTCGGTGAACCGATGCATTCGATTCCGACTTCGCGGCACAGGCGCAGTGCGCGCGACATGTGCAGCGGGTCGCTGACCACGATGGCGGAGCGCATCTTGCGTGCCCGCATCAGGGTCGCGGCTTCGCGCAGGTTTTCGCGGGTGTTGCGGGAGACGGTCTCGATCAGGATCGCGTTCGCGGCCACGCCCTTGCGCATGGCGTAGCGGCGCGCCACCTGGGATTCGGCGAAGCGTGCGCCGCTGCCGCCGAAGCCGCCGGTGAACAGCAGGGTCGGCGCCAGCCCGCGGCGGTGCAGGGCGATGCCGTGGCGGATGCGTTCCTGGAACACCGGTGAAGGCCGCGCATCGTAGGCGGCGGCGCCGAGCACGATCACGGTATCGGCGCGGACCGTATCGTCCGCGGCTTCGTCGCGGGCACCGACGTAGACGATCCAGGCGGCCACGCCGCACAGCCACGCCAGCAACAACAGGCACAGGCGGAACAGCAGCGACCACCAGCCGCGGCGTCTGCGCCGCCTGCGCGGGGCGATCGGCGCCAGCGGCGGCGGCAGTCTGCGGCTCACGCCGGCGCCTGCCAGGGCAGCACGTCCAGATCGACGTTGCCGCCGGAGAGCACCACGCCGACGCGACGTCCGGCGAAGCGTTCGGGGGCGCGCAGGATCGCGGCGAACGCGACCGCCGCGGACGGTTCGACCACCAGCTTCAGCCGTTCCCACAGCAGGCGCATCGCGGCGATGGTGTCGGCGTCGTCGACCAGCAGGATGCCGTCGGTGTGCTGCTGCAGCAGGGCCAGGGTGCGCGGCGCGAGATGGCCGCGCAGGCCGTCGCAGACGGTGCGCGCGTGCATGTCGGTGATGCAGTGGCCCGCGCGCAGCGAGGCCTCGGCATCGGCGGCGCCGGCCGGCTCGGCGCCGAGGACCGCGATCTCCGGATGCAGCGCGCGCGCGGTCAGGGCGGAGCCCGAAAGCAGGCCGCCGCCGCCCACCGGCGTCACCAGCGCGTCCAGCGCGCCGGCCTCGCGCAGCAGTTCCAGCGCCGCGGTGCCCTGGCCGGCGATGACGTCGCTGTCGTCGAAGGGATGCACCAGATGCGCGCCGCTCTCGGCCTGCAGCGCGGCGGCAGTGGCGACGCGCGCGGCCATGGTCGGCGCGCAGCGGACGATCCGCGCGCCGTGCGCGGCGATGCCCGCCAGTTTCACCGCCGGTGCGCCTTCCGGTACGACGACCGTGGCCGGCACGCCGCGCAGACGCGCCGCGAGCGCGACCGCGGCGCCGTGGTTGCCGGAGCTCTGGGTGAGGATGCCGCGGGCGGCCACATCCTCCGCCAATGCGAAGATCGCATTGCAAGCGCCGCGGAACTTGAACGCACCGATCCGCTGCAGGTTCTCGCACTTGAAATGCAGTTCGCAGCCGGCCAGCGCGTCGAGCGAGCGCGAGCGCAGCACCGGCGTTCGCCGCGCATGCGGTGCGATCCGCGCGGCGGCGGCGAGCACATCGGCGAATCCTGGCAGCGTCGGTGCGGGCGCGGTCATCGCGACATCGTAGCAGGCCGTCGCGGACGGTCTCCGACGACGGCTGCGTCGCGACGTGGCGGCGGCGCCGGGATGGTCGTCGTGCGTCCGGGTCCGCATGCGCGTCGCGCGGGGCGTTCTCCGCGGTACGAACTTCTTCGGCGCGACCGCCGACGGCCGGATGCGCGTTAGCCGTCGCGAACATGCGTCTGCGGCGCGGTCCGGTCTGCGCACCGCCGTGATCGGCGTGGAAGCGCAGGCGCCGTCACCGCGAAACATGAACGCGAAAGCTGAACGGCCCGCATGAACGACGGCCGCGTCGCGCCGGACGCTTCGCCGCCCGTCGGCTTAAGGACGGGTTCAACGCCGCGGGCGGATGCTGACGGAGTCGGCGGCACGAGGCCGTCGGCCATCACCACAGGGGTCGATCATGTTCCGTCCGGGTCTGCTTGCGACGCTCTCCGCGCTGATTCTGACCGGCTGCGTCAGTTCCTACGCCTATCGCGACGGCGACGGCGGCGATTACTACTACTCCGAGCCGGAAATCGAGTATTACGACATCTATGGAAGACCCTACGGAATCATAGGCTACGGCTATCCCGGCGGCTGGTACGGACACTTCGGTTACTTCTTCGGCCCCTATTACTACCCGCATTGGCGCTACGACCATCGCTACGGCTATCCCGGCTATCGTCATTGGCCGCCCTACGGCTACCCGTATCGCCATCCGCCGCAGCACCGGCCGCCGAACACACCGCCGGCCGACGGCAGCGGCGAACCGAGGCCACCACGACCGCCGGGCAGCCCGCCGATCGCACGGCCGCCGCCCGAGGATCACGAGCGCGAAAACTGGCCCCGGCGACCTCCCGAGGAACGGCCGGGCCGTCGCATGGCGACGCCGCAGCCGATGGAACCCCGCGAATCGCCACCGCGCGGTGCGGAAGGGCCGCGACGCGCACCGTTCACGATGTCGCAGCCGGCGCAGGGCGGCGAGCGCACACGGCGTCCACCGCCGCCGCCGCGACAGGAACCGGTCGCGCCGCCACCGCGACCGCGGATGGAACCGCCCGCTGGTCGGTTCGATCGCCCGGAACGAGAATCCCGTCGCGATCCTGAACCCTGAAACCGCTTGCATCGCGTTGAAAATGGTCGCAAGCTAACCACGGATTGACCGGTTGCGTCGCAATCCGACGTATCACGGTAAGAATCGCCGACCCCGGCGGGGAATTCCGGATCCCCCCTGTTCCGCTCCCCGTCGGGCGTCGGCACCTGACGAAGAAAACGGCGCATCGCGCCGTTTTTTTTGCGCCTGCGAACGGCTGCGGCCGCAGCGACCGGCCGCCGATGACGTCCGGGCCGCGAGCGGCCATGGAAAACGGGCAAAAAAAGGGGTCGGATGTCCCCCGACATCCGACCCCTGGCTCCCTCAGTGCGCACATGGCCAGCCCTGTTCCACCCCGGCCAGCGCTTTCGCGCTTGCCGCACTGAGTGCCACTGGAGATAAGCAGGTTGCGTGCCAACTTTGGCCCTGGTCGGGCCGCCGGCCGATCCTTTCTGCGAAAATGAACGACGTGCGCTGCGACCATCGGGCTGCCGCCGTCGAGCGCCAGACCAGGGATGGCCTGGCAGGGGCTTCGCGACGCGACGCGACATCGCCACGGACGGCAGCGATACACTTTCCGGCCCGGTGCGTGGCCGCAGCGCGACAACAGGGCAGGACATGAGCGACTTCTACAGCTTCGACGCGATCGTGATCGGCGGCGGCCACGCCGGCACCGAGGCCGCGCTGGCGTCGGCGCGGGCCGGTGCCCGCACGCTGCTGCTCACCCACAACATCGAGACCGTGGGCGCGATGAGCTGCAATCCCGCGATCGGCGGCATCGGCAAGGGCCATCTGGTGAAGGAGATCGATGCGCTCGGCGGGATCATGGCCCGCGCCGCCGACGCCGCCGGCATCCAGTGGCGGCGCCTGAACGCGTCGAAGGGTCCGGCGGTGCGCGCCACGCGCTGTCAGGCCGATCGTGGGCTGTATCGCGCCTTCATCCGCCGTGCGGTGGAAACGCAGCCGAACCTGACCGTATTCCAGTCCGCGGTCGACGATCTGATTCTGGAGAACGACGCCGTTCGCGGCGTCGTCACCAACACCGGTCTGCGCTTCCACGCGCCGGCCGTCGTGCTTACCGCCGGCACCTTCCTCGCCGGCAAGATCCATATCGGCGAAACCCGCTACGCCGCCGGCCGCATGGGCGATCCGCCTGCGACGACGCTGGCCGCGCGCCTGCGCGAGCGTCCGTTCGCGATCGATCGGCTCAAGACCGGCACGCCGCCGCGCATCGACGGCCGCAGCCTCGACTATGCCGCGATGGAGGAACAGCCCGGCGACGATCCGCGCCCGGTGTTCTCGTTCCTGGGCAGCACGGCCGATCATCCGCCTCAGATCTCCTGCTGGATCACGCACACCTCCGAGCGCACCCACGAGATCATCCGCAGCGCCCTGCACCGCTCGCCGCTGTACAGCGGACAGATCGAAGGCATCGGTCCGCGTTACTGCCCGTCGATCGAGGACAAGGTGGTGCGTTTCGCGGAGAAAGCCAGCCACCAGATCTTCGTCGAGCCCGAAGGCCTCGACGTGTTCGAGATCTATCCGAACGGGATCTCGACTTCGCTGCCGTTCGACGTGCAGCTCGATCTGGTGCGCAGCATCCGCGGCTTCGAGCGCGCGCACATCACCCGCGCCGGCTATGCGATCGAATACGACTTCTTCGACCCTCGCGGG
>JBIJAD010000334.1:0-4566 GCA_044345955.1 Lysobacteraceae bacterium | reverse complement strand
AATTCGCGTTCCGTCTGGCGCGCGGCAAGATCGCGATCAACCTCGACGAGGGCGACGCCCTGGTCGGCGCCGCGCTGACCGACGGCGAGCGCGACATCATGCTGTTCGCCAGCAACGGCAAGGCCGTGCGTTTCCACGAGTCCGAAGTGCGCGCCATGGGCCGTACCGCCACCGGCGTGCGCGGCATGCGTCTGGTCGCGGGCGGCGAGGGCGAGGGCGAAGCCGACGAGGCGCCCGACACGGAGGCCGAGGGCGACATCCCGGCCGAAGCCGCCCTGCCCGAGACCGGCTCGGTGGTGGTGAGCCTGGTCGTGGTCGATGGCGAAGGCGACATCCTCACCGCCAGCGAACGCGGCTTCGGCAAGCGCACCCCGGTCGCCGAGTTCCCGCGCAAGGGCCGCGGCATCAAGGGCGTGATCGCGATGAAGACGAGCGAGCGCAACGGCCGGTTGATCGGCGCGATCCAGCTCAGCGATCACCACGAGGTGCTGCTGATCTCCGACGGCGGCACCCTGGTGCGCACCCGCGCCGCGGAGATCTCGCAGGTCGGCCGCAACACCCAGGGCGTGACCCTGATGCGGCTGGCTGAAGACGAGAGCCTGCAGGCGCTCGAGCGCCTGGATGCTTCGCTGGACGAGGACGAGCCGGGCGAGCCGCTGCCCCCGCCGGCGCCGGACGCACCGCTGCAGCCCGGCGCAAATGCGTGATGCGCTGCAGCATAACCGCTTCCGTTCCACAGGCCGCCTCCGGGCGGCCTGTTTTTTTGTCGGTCCCGGCGCGCCTGGATGACCCGGAACGGCTCCGGAAACGCCTTTTCGGGGGCGGAATCGGCGCCGGGACACCGGTCGCGAAAAAACAGCTTTACGGAATTCGACGGCCGGACCGGCAATGATTCCCTCGGGTGCGTTGCCTGTCGTCGAGGTTAAAAAAAAGTCAAAAATTTGTTTAAAAAAGGTGATGTATTGCTGAAAAGTTCGGGTATAGTCGCCCGCAAATCCAGGAGGCCATATGTGTCGCTCGTCGCGGTTCGGGGTGGTGGGTCGGGTCTGCGGTGCGGTGTCGAAGTGGGGGCTGTGGACGGGGTTGGCGATCGGTCTTGCGATGCTGGCGGGCTGCGCGGACCGGGAGACGGGGCAACTGCCCGAAGTGAGCGGCGAGGCCGTCCAGGCCAAGCGTGAGGAGATCAGGGACTTCGCCGTGGTCCGGGCCTATCCCGACCAGGACGGCGACACGCTGTCGATCGCCCTGGAGTTCTCGCGGCCGGTGGTCGGCACCCAGGACTTCGACGCGCTGATCGCGTTCGACAAGGCGCCGGAACAGAAGAGCGGCTGGAAGCTCGACGACACCGGCAGGATCCTGCGTTACCCCTACGTCGCCACCAACACCGATTACGTGCTGAAAATCTCCGGCCGGCTCGCCGCCGCCGACGGCAGCACCCTCGGCCGCGACGTCGAACAGAAGGTCTACACCGGCGAACTCAAGCCCGCCGTCGGGTTCGCTTCGCAGGGCAGCGTGCTGCCGGCGCGCGAGAGCCGCGGCCTGCCGGTGGTCTCGGTCAACGTGCCCGAGGTCGATGTCGAATTCCTGCGCGTGCGCGAGAAGTCGCTGCCGCAGTTCTTCCACGAATACCAGCGCGGCGGCCGCCGCAGCGGCTGGCAACTGGACGGCGAATACAGCGAGAACACGCCGCTGTCGGATCTGGCCGAGTCGGTCTACACCAACCGTTTCGTGCTCGGCGGCAAGCGCAACGAGCGGATCGTCACCCATCTGCCGATCCAGGACATCGACGAACTGCAGGAGCCGGGTCTGTACTTCGCGGTGATGAAGCGCAGCGGCCGTTTCAACGACCAGTACGAAACCACGTTCTTCACGGTCAGCGATATCGGTCTGCACGTGCGCGCCTACAAGGACAAGCTGTTCGTGCACACCGCTTCGCTGCAGGACGGCAGCGGCATCGCTTCGGTCGAACTGCAGGTGCTCGACGGGCCTGGCGAAGTGCTGATCAAGAGCCAGACCGACCGCAACGGCAACGCGATGCTGCCCTACAAGCTGCAGGCCGCGCACGTGCTGATCGCGCGCCGCGGCAAGGACGTGTCGCTGCTGCCGTTCAACCAGCCGGCGCTGGACCTGTCCGAATTCGCGGTGAGCGGGCGCGAGCCGGCGTGGTTCGACGTGTTCGCCTGGGCCGGCCGCGATCTGTATCGCCCCGGAGAGGTCGTGCGTCTGTCCGCGCTGCTGCGCGACGCCGACGGCAAGCCGGTGCCGATGAAGGGCAAGAAAGCGCAGCCGTTGTTCGTGCGCCTGATCCAGCCCAACGGCAAGCCCTTCGTCGAAAGCCGGATCGAGTCCGGCGCGCAGGGGTACTACAGCTTCGAGAAACTGATCCCGGCGGAGGCGCCGACCGGCCGCTGGCAGGTCGAATTCCGCACCGATCCGGCCAGCGCCGAAGCGGTGCAGGGCATGGCCCTGCGGATCGAGGAATTCCTGCCCGAGCGGATGAAGCTCGATCTGGACACCGCCGACGCGGTGCTGCGCCCGGGCCGGCCGCTGACGCTCAAGGCCACCGGCGCCTATCTGTACGGCGCGCCGGCTGCCGGCAATCGCTTCACCGCGAAACTCGCGGTGGCGGTGGAACAGCAGCCGCTGGAAGGCCTGCCCGGTTATTTCTTCGGCGACCCGACCGTGGAGTTGCCGAAGGACGCGAAGGATGTGATCGACACCACGCTCGACGCGGAAGGAAAGCTCAGCCAGGACATCGTCTTGCCGTCCGAGGTCAAGGCGACGACGCCGGTGGCGGCGATCGTGTCCGGCAGCCTGTACGAAAGCGGCGGACGCAGCGTGAATCGTTCCCTCAAGCGGGTGCTGTGGCCCGCCGACGCGCTGGTCGGTCTGCGTCCGATGTTCGATGCCGAAGACGGCGCCGACAGCGACAGCGACGCCGGTTTCCAGTTGATGCGCGTGGGTAGCGACGGCAAGCCGCGCCCGGCCAAGGGCCTGAAGGTCACGCTGATCCGCGAGCACCGCGACTATCATTGGAGTTATGACGACGACGAAGGCTGGGATTTTGATTTCACCTCGCGCTTCGAGAAAGTCGAGACCCGTACCGTCGATGCCGGCATGACCGCGGTGCGCTTCGCGTTCCCGGTGCAATGGGGCGCGTATCGGGTTGAAGTGCTCGATCCGGCCACCGGCCTGACCATGCGCTATCCGTTCCAGGCCGGCTGGAGCTGGGACGACGAGAACCGCGGGCTCGACGCGCGCCCCGACAAGGTCAAGGTCGCGCTGGACAAGACCGCCTACGTCACCGGCGACACGCTGCAGGTGACGCTGACCCCGCCGCATCCGGGCCGTGGGCTGCTGATGGTCGAAAGCGACCGCATGCTGTACGTGCGCGAGGTCGATGTCGAACGCGGCAGCCGCTTCGAGATTCCGGTGAGCAAGGACTGGGAGCGTCACGATGTCTACGTCACCGCGCTGGTGTTCCGCGGCGGGAGCGCGTCCAACAAGATCACGCCCGCGCGTGCGGTCGGCGTCGCGCATGTGCCGATGAACCGCGCCGCGCGCCGGGTCGAGGTCGGCCTGTCGCTGCCGAAGCAGATGCGTCCCGAGCAGACCCTGACCACCACGGTCGCGGTGCCGAAGCTGGCCGGACAGGAAGCCTATGTCACCGTGTCCGCGGTCGATGTCGGCATCCTCAACATCACCCGCTTCCCGGTGCCCGACGCGAACAGGCATTTCTTCGCACAGCGCCGGCTCGGCGTGGACGCCTACGACATCTATGGCCGGGTGATCGAAAGCCTGGACGGCGAGATCGGCCGGTTGCGGTTCGGCGGCGACATGGCGCTGCCGCCGCTGGCGCAGGCGCGCAGGCCCACCTCCAAGGTGCAGACGGTCGATCTGTTCTCCGGTCCGGTGAAACTCGATGCGCAGGGCCGCGCGAAGATCGCGCTGAAGGTGCCGGACTTCAACGGTACGCTGCGGGTCTCGGCGCTGGCCTATTCGGCCGAGCGTTACGGCAACGCCGACACCGAGATCGTGGTGCGTGCGCCGATCGTGGCCGAAGCCAGTTACCCGCGCGTGCTCGCGCCGGGCGACCGCAGCAACGTGACCCTCGACCTGACCAACTACACCGGCAAGGCCGGCGACTTCAAGGTGCAGGTGGACGGGATCGGCCCGCTGTCGGTGGCCCAGGGCGCGCGTCAGGCGAAGCTCGCGGCCGGCGGCAAGACCACGTTGACCTTCCCGCTCTCGGCGGGCGAGGGCTACACCACCGCGAAGATCCGTGTGCGCGTGGACGGCAACGGCTTCAAGGTCGATCGCCGCTTCGACGTGCCGGTGCGTCCGGCGTGGCCGAGCGTGCTGCGCGCGCGCACCCTGACCGTGAACGCGGCCGGTCCGATCGCGATGGACGCCGGCCTTTCCGAAGGCCTGATGCCCGGTTCGATCAACGCGCAGATGACCGTCGGCGCGCTGCCGCCGATTCCGTTCGCGGCCGCGCTCGATGGTCTGCTGCAGTATCCCTACGGCTGCGCCGAGCAGACCACCAGCAAGGGCTACGCCGCGCTG
>JBIJAD010000333.1:0-4591 GCA_044345955.1 Lysobacteraceae bacterium | reverse complement strand
GGGCGCCGGTGTGCACGGTGAGATTCGGGCGCGACCGTGCCGGATGCAGATAGGCCACCGCCGAGGAACAGCGGGCGCCGTCGCGCTGGGTCACCTGGTAGAACCCGACCCCGTGCTGCACCGCGCCGTTGAAATCGCGGTTCAGCGTCAGTCCTGTCTGCTGCGCGGCGTCGAGGAACACCCGGGACAACGGGTTGGTGTAGCGCAGGTCGGAGACCCCCAGCGGGCCGTCGGCGCCGTGCCAGGCGTCGGCGCCGCGGCTGTTGCCTTCGGATTTGCGGAAGTAGGGCAGGACGTTGTCCCAGTGCCAGCCGGTGGCGCCCTGCGCGGCCCAGTCGTCGTAGTCGCCGGCGACGCCGCGGATGTAGCACATCGCGTTGATCGAGCTGGAGCCGCCGAGCACCTTGCCGCGCGGCCACCACAGACTGCGGTGCAGCAGTTGCGGCTCGGCGGCGGTGCTGTAGTCCCAGTTCACGCCCTTGCGGTTGACCAGCTTGGCCAGCCCGGCGGGCATGTGGATGAAGGGGTGCCAGTCGCGCGGTCCGGCTTCCAGCAGCAGCACCTTGACCGAAGGATCTTCACTGAGACGGTTGGCGAGCACGCAGCCGGCGGACCCGGCTCCGATGATGATGTAGTCGAACACGCGCGGGCCTTCTGAAATCGTATGCGGCCGACACTATGCCCCCGGCCTAGAGCAAATACTCGGGCTGCGGTGCCGGTATCGCGTGCCTGCGGCGGCCGCCCGGGGCAGGTGAAAAACTCGGCGCCAGCCTCTACAGTGCTGGCTCCTCGTCCGTCGGCAGGTGAAGGATGGCGTCGCAGCCCGCATCGGACACCGCGCCCGGTCCAGCGCCAGCCCGGGACCAGGCGTCCGGCACCCTGGCGCGGCTGCGCCAGGAACTCGCGGAGTCCCCGCCCCTGTGGTGGGCGCTGCTGTACTTCTTCAGCCTGCTCTGCGGCTACTACGTGCTGCGCCCGGTGCGCGATGCGATGGGCGCCACGGCAGATCTCGCCGCGGTCTTTCCCCAGGCCTGGGTCGCCTGGGCCGAGGCGCAGGGGTTCGCGCTCAAGGACTTCGTCCTCCAGTTCCTGTTCACCTGCACCTTCCTGACCATGATCGCGCTGCAGCCGATCTACGGCGCGCTGGTCTCGCGTTACCCGCGACGGGTGTTTCTGCCGGCGCTGTATCTGATCTTCATCGCCTGCCTGGTCGGGTTCTGGTGGATCTTCGACCGCGACGTCTCCGGCCGCGGTGCGCTGTTCTTCGTCTGGGTCGCGGTCTTCAACCTGTTCGCGGTCTCGGTGTTCTGGAGCTACATGGCCGACGTGTTCGACAACGAGCACGCCAAACGTGTCTATGGTTTCATCGGCGCCGGCGGCACCATCGGCGCGCTGGCCGGGCCCTTCATCACCCAGCAGTTGGTCGGCCGCATCGGCGTCGACAAACTGCTGCTGGTCTCGGCGATGTTTCTCGGTCTTTGCCTGCTGTGCATCGTGAAGCTGCGGCCGTGGGCGCTGCGTCGCGAAGGGCGCAGCGGACCGCTGGCGGGCGAGGCCATGGGCGGTTCGATCTGGGCCGGTTTCCGGCTGGTCCTGCGCGAGCCGCTGCTGCGGGCGCTGGCGCTGCTGCTGTTCTTCGGCGTCGGCGTGGGCACGCTGCTGTACAGCGAGCAGGCGGCGATCGTGCGCCAGTTCTACCCGCTCCAGGCGGATGCCACGAAGTTCTACGCGCGGATCGATCTGGCGATCAATGCGTGCGCGATCGTGGTGCAATTGTTGTTCACCCGCTGGCTGCTGCGGCGTTACGGGGTCGCGCCGGCGCTGCTGATTCCCGCCTTCGGCATCCTGCTCGGTTATGCGCTGCTGGCGATGTCGCCGCTGCCGCTGCTGGTGGCGATCGTGCAGATCGGGACCCGCTCGGGCGAGTTCGCGCTCGGCAAGCCCGCGCGCGAGACCCTCTACACCCGGGTCGATCGCGAGGCGCGCTACAAGGCCAAGGCCTTCATCGACACCGCGGTCTACCGTGCGGGCGATCTGACCTACGTCTGGCTGCACAAATGGCTGGCCAGCTTCGGCTCGAAAATCGTGTTCCTGGCCGGCGTCGGCATCGCCGTGGGCATGCTGCTCAGCGCCTGGCAGGTGATCCGCGCGCAGCGCAGGCTGCCGCAGTGACGCTGCGGATCGCGTCCGCAGACGACACCGCATGTCCGATTCCGGGAGCATCCTCCTCATGTCGATGATCGCCGTCGCGCTGCTCGTGCTGGTCGCCGGGCTGCACCTGTGGTTCCTGGTGCTCGAGATGTTCCTGTGGACCCGGCCACTGGGAATGAGGGTGTTCCGCAATTCTCCGGAGAAGGCGGAGGCCACCCGGGTACTGGCCGCCAATCAGGGTCTGTACAACGGCTTTCTCGCCGCCGGTCTGCTGTGGTCCGCCGTCGCCGGCCGGCAGGACCTCGCGCTGTTCTTCCTCGGCTGCGTGGTCGTGGCCGCGCTGTACGGCGCCTGGAGTTTCAGCCGGCGCATCCTCTACGTGCAGGGCGTGCCGGCGATCGCTGCGATCGCCGCGGTGCTGATGTCACCGCCATGAGGCCAGCGCGAACAGCGCCGCACCGGTCGCGAACACCGCGGTGAGCGCGTGCACCAGCGGATGATGCACGCGCAGCCAGACGAACTGCACCGCGACCCGCAGGACCCAGAAGCCCGTCATGCCCAGCAGTACCGCGCGCCCGAGCGCGGTTTCGCGCAGTTCCTCGGGGAACAGGAAGCACAACGCGGCCACCCACAGGAACAGCCAGATCAGTTGCGCGTTTTCGATCTGCGGGATCGCGCGGTTGGCGAGGATCGCGTTGCGCAGGCTCTCCGGCCAGCGGAACAGCTTCCAGAACGCGAGATGGAAAGCCGCCAGCGCGAGGCTGTGCAGACCACAGAGGAAGATCAGCGGATCGCGCGGCATCATCGTCCGCTCCAGCGGCTCAGCGCGGCGGCTTCGGCGACAGCCACATCGCGATCGTCGCCCTGAACACCGCGTCGCCGGCGGCATCGGTCAGCACGACCTCCACCGGCAGCTCGTAGCCTTCTTCGGCGTGCACGATCGGAATCGAAGGCGTCGCCGTCGCACGCAGCGTGCCCATCGCCTTCTTCAGGTACTGCACGGTCATGCCCTTGGGGATCCAGCGCATCGTGTCCGGCAGGCTGACCTCGGTGACCATGCCGCCGACCAGTTCGGCGAGGTTGCACATCGCGATCGCGTGCACGCTGCCGATGTGGTTGGTGATCGCGCGGTGGCGTCGGATCGACGCCTCGCAGCGGCCCGGTTCGAGCACCTCGATCCGCGGCGAGATGCTGCCGAAGTAAGGCGCCTTGAAGCAGATCGCGCGGGTGAACAGCCACTGCCCGGCGGGCCAGCGGCGCATGCGTTCGTACAGGGCGAGGGTCTTGTTGGCCATGGCATTCCCCAAAAAAGAACGGCGGGACCGGCCCGCCGTTCGTGATGTCGCGATCCGTGAAGCCGCGCCTTGCGCTTAGGCCGCGGCGCGATGCGCCCGGGTCTGCGCGTCCTCGACGTAGCCCGCCGAGCGCAGTTCCCAGGACTCGAAGTCGTCGACCATGATCGTGTCGAGCGTCATCTCGCGCAGTTCTTCCAGTTGCGCGCGCTCCTCGGCGGTGATCCAGCCTTCGCGCACGCCCTCGTCGAGCTGGGCGGAGAAGTCCAGCGCCTCGATGTCGCTGTTCTTCAGCGCCTTGAGGAATTTGCGCTCCACCGGCTCGGCCAGCACCATCTTCGCCAGATAGCTGTTCACGCGCGCAGCCGGGTTGTTGGCGCAGGGCTCCAGGAAGAGGTCGGTGGCCAGGCGGTCGCGCGCTTCGCACGGCGTCATCAGCAGGCTGGCAGCGCGATGGCCGAGGCGGTCGCTCGGCGCTTCGGCGCGGCGGCCCCAGGGGAAGATCAGCGCCCACAGCAGCCAGCCGACCGGACGGATCGGGAAGTTGCGCAGCGCGCCGGAAAGGGCCAGCTCGATCTTGTGGATCGCGTCGTGGAAGGCCCAGGCCAGCAGCGGATGATCGGCCACCGGCCGGCCCTGATCCTCGTAGCGCTTGAGCATCGCGCTGGCGATGTACAAGTGGCTGAGCACGTCGCCGAGGCGGCCGGACAGCGATTCCTTGAACTTCAGTTTGCCGCCGAGCAGCAGCATCGAGGTGTCGGCCATCACCGCCAGCGCCGCCGAATAGCGGTTCAGCTTGCGGTAGCAGCGGCGGGTGTATTCGCCGCCCGGGGTGGCGCCGATGCGGGTGCCTGTGAACCCGAACCACCACGCGCGCACCGCGTTGGAGATCGCATAGCCGATGTGCCCGAACAGCGCCACGTCGAACTGGTCGATGCGCTCCTTCGGGTTCTCCAGTTGCGCCGACTTCATTTCCTTCATCACCCACGGATGGCACAGGATCGCGCCCTGGCCGAAGATCATCAGGCTGCGGGTCATGATGTTGGCGCCTTCGACCGTGATCATGATCGGCGCCGCCTGCCAGTTGCGGCCGGCGTAGTTGCGCGGGCCGAGGATGATCCCCTTGCCGCCGTGGATGTCCATCACGT
>JBIJAD010000039.1:0-16625 GCA_044345955.1 Lysobacteraceae bacterium | reverse complement strand
CTCCCTGCAGCGCGATTCGGTCAGCGCCGACAACGGCCTGCCCAAGCTCGGCATCGCGCCGACCGACGTGCGCGCGAAGCTGCCGGAGATTCTGGGCGCATGATCGCTGTCATGCGCATCGCTTCCTTCTTTTTCGGATATTGAGGACACCGCCATGGGACTGCTCGACGCCCTGCTGGGCCATGCCGGCGAGAAGCCGGTGGAGAAGATCGAAGAGGAATTCGCGCCGCTGCTCGCTCCCGGCGAGCCGTTGCAGCGCGCGTTCTCGACCATCCGCGACCTGATCGTGTTCACCGACCGGCGCATCATCCTGGTGAACAAGCAGGGCGTGACCGCGAAGAAGACCGAGTACCGCAGCATTCCCTATCGCGCGATCACGATGTTCTCGCTGGAGACCGCGGGGCATTTCGATCTGGAGGCGGAGCTGCGGATCTGGCTGTCCGGGCAACCGGCACCGGTCGAAGTGCATCTGGGCCGCAATTCCGGCGCCCAGCACATCGTCGCGCTGCTGGCGCAGCATGCACCGAAATGACCGGTCACCCGCAACGCGGATGAACGCTTATCTCGTCGGCGGCGCGGTCCGCGACAGACTGCTCGGCCTGGCCTGCGGCGACCGCGATTACGTGGTCGTCGGCGAAACGCCGGAATCGATGCTGGCCGCCGGCTTCAAGCCCGTGGGCAAGGATTTCCCGGTGTTCCTGCATCCCGACACCGGCGAGGAGTACGCACTGGCGCGCACCGAGCGCAAGTCCGCGCGCGGCCACCGCGGTTTCGTCGTCCACGCCTCGCCCGAAGTCACGCTCGAGGAAGATCTGCTGCGCCGCGATTTCACCGTCAACGCGATCGCCGAGGCCGCGGACGGCGCCCTGGTCGATCCCTTCGGCGGTGCGCGCGATCTGCAGGCCCGCGTGCTGCGCCATGTCGGGCCCGCCTTCGTCGAGGACCCGCTGCGGGTGCTGCGGGCGGCGCGGTTCATGGCCCGCTTCGCCGCGCAGGGTTTCACGGTCGCGCCCGAAACCATGGCGCTGATGCGCGACATGGTCGATGCCGGCGAACTGGCCGATCTCACCGCCGAACGGGCGTGGAAGGAACTGGTCGGAGCGCTGCGCGCAGCGCGGCCCTCCGCCTTCCTGCGCACCCTGCGCGACTGCGGCGCGCTGGCCGTGGTCCTGCCCGAGGTCGATGCCCTGTACGGCGTGCCGCAGCGCGCCGAATTCCATCCCGAGGTCGATACCGGCACGCACATCGAAATGGTCTGCGACATGGCGGCGCGGATCGCGCCGGGCGACGACGTGGTCGGCTTCGCTGCGCTGGTCCACGATCTGGGCAAGGCGCTGACGCCGCAGGACGAACTGCCGAAGCACCTGCTGCACGAGCAGCGCGGGCTGGACCCGGTGCGGGCGCTGTGCCGTCGACTGAAAGCGCCGCTGGCGCACCGCGATCTGGCCTTGGCCGCCTGCCGCGAACATCTCAACGTGCACCGCCTCGCGGAACTGCGCAGCGCCAGCGTGCACGATCTGATCGCACGCAACGACGGCTTCCGCCAGCCGCAGCGGATCGCGCTGCTCGCGAAGGTCTGCGAAGCCGACAAGCGCGGCCGCGGCGGGCATGCGGAGTCGCCCTACCCGCAGGGCGAAGAGCTCGTGCGACTGCACGCGGCGGCGATGGCCGTGCGCGGCGCCGACGTGGCCCGCGAGGGCATGGATGGCCCGGCGATCGGCGAAGCGTTGCGGCGGGCGCGGATCGCCGCGATCGCCGCTGCGCGCGGTGCGGCCTAGCCGTTCGCAGCGCTACCGGCGATCGAAACGCAGCAGCAGATCGCGCCAGGGCGTGAGCTGCAGCGCGAGCCCGGCGATCACCCCCAGCGTGTTCGCCAGCGCGTCCATCCGGTCCATCATCCGGTCGGCGGTGAAGGCGCCCTGCGCGTATTCCAGACCGATGCCCATCAGCACCAGGGCGACGCCGACGCTCAGCAGCGACGGCCAGCGCGGATACAACTGCACCGCGCCGGCGGCGAGCAGCGCATAGACGAGGAAATGCTGGTATTTGTCGCTGCCCGAAGGCAGGGCGCCGAGATCCGCCGCCGGCATCAGCGAACCGATCACGGTGGCGGCCACCGCCGCGCACCACAGCACGGCCCACAGGCCGGGCCGGCGGAACGGTTTGAGCGAGCGTCCGAAACGGTAACCGGGCATGCGCGGGCTCAGAGCCTGAAACTCAGATCGCCGGCGAGAAAGGCGTGGGCGAGGCTGGTGCGGCGGGCGAAACCGATCGCCTGGAAACGCTCGCCCATTTCGCCGGGCAGGGTCAGCTTCTTCGCCTGCTGGCGCAGCGCATGACGCGCGGCCTCGTCGGCGGCGTGTCGTTCGTGCTCGGCCAGACGCTGCTCAAGACCGTTGCCGATCAGGAAGCCGGCCTGCGCGCAATAACCCGCGAACTCGAAGCCGGCACCGGTACCGGCTTCGGCCAGCGCGGTGAAGTCGACCGAGACGGTGACATCCTGCAGCCCGACCCGCGCGAACACATTGTCGACCATGCGGTGACGATGGAAGGCGCGCAGCGTGCCGTCCTCGCGCCGCGGGTCGTAATACTCGCGGCGCGGATAGCCGTAATCGATCAACAGCAGCGCGCCGGCGTCGAGCCCGCCGATCACCGCCTGCAGCCAGTACGGCAACTGCGGCAACACTTCCGAGCGATAGCCGTCGCGGAACGGCCGCTCGCACTGGCGTTCGACGTGGCGCACCGCAGCCGCCAGCAGCGCGTCGGCCGGACGATCCACGCGCACGAAACCGCCGGTGGCATCCAGCGCGACGTACTCCTCGAACACCTCGCCGTCGAGAATCGCGAAACGCGACGTCGGCAGCGCATCGATCACCTCGTTGGCGAACACCACGCCGTTCCAGCGCGTGGGAATCGGGGTCTGCAGCCATTCGACCCGCGCGAACACCGCCGGCGGCAGCCGTTCGCGCAATCGTGTCTGCTGACGCTGGCGCAGATCGGCGCTGGGTTCGAGGATCGCGTAGCGCGCCGGCAGCGCGCCCAGCGCGGCCAACCGTTCCAGTGCGACCTCGGCGAAGGCGCCGGTGCCGCCGCCGATCTCCATGAAGGTCGCATCCTCGCCCAGAGGCCGCAGCGCCGGGGCCAACGCCTCGACCACGCACTCGGCGAACAGCGGCCCCAGTTCCGGCGCGGTGATGAAGTCGCCGCCGGGGCCGAGCTTGGTCGCGCCGGCGCTGTAGTAACCGAGCCCCGGGGTGTACAGGGCCAGCTCCATGAACCGCCAGAACGGCAGCACGCCGCCGTTGCTCGCGATCTGGTCCCGGATCAGGGTCGCCAGGCGCTCGCTGTGCGCCCGTGCATCGGGATCCAGATCGTCGTCGGTCAGCATGCGGCGGCTTCCGTTGCGGGGTGGCACAGCATAACGAATCGCCGGCCGCGACCGCCTGCGCCGCGGGCCGTCGCGCTTATTTCGGGGCGCCCTCGGTGGCCCGGCCCGTGGCTTCCTCCTCGCGGATCCTGCGCCGCGCGAACCACCACAGGTAGCCGCCCATCAGGACGATGAAGCCAAGGCCGCCGAGCGTCATCCAGCCCACGGGTTTGGCGAACAGTTCGGACATGATCGGATGCATGACGGGACTCCGCGAAAGGCTGCGGACAGCATGCGCCTGCGGCGGGATCGCGGCTTGACTATGGTCAAATGCCTCCGGAAACCGCTGCCCCGAGCCTGCCCATGTCCGAGCACAGCCCCGTCGCCCTCGTCACCGGCGCCGCCCGCCGCGTCGGCGCGGCCATCGCCCGCCGTCTGCACGCCGCGGGCTACGACCTCGCCCTGCACTACCGGCAATCGCGCGCCGAGATGGACACGCTGGTCGCCGCACTGCAAGCCGACCGGCCCCGCAGCGTGCTCGTCCTGCAGGCCGACCTCGATGCCTGGGACCGTCTGCCCGAGTTGGTCGCACACACGATCGGCCGCTTCGGGCGACTGGATGCGCTGGTCAACAACGCCTCGGCGTTCTCGCCCACGCCGCTGGGCAGCATCACCCCGGCCGCCTGGGACAGCCAGTTCCTGACCAATGCCCGCGCGCCGTTGGCGCTGGCCCAGGCCGCGGCGCCGCATCTGGCCGCCGCCGGCGGGGCGATCGTCAATCTGACCGACATCTACGCCGAGCGGCCGCTGCGCGATCACCTGGTCTACTGCATGAGCAAGGCCGCGCTGGTCGCCGCCACCCGCGGCCTCGCCCTGGAGCTGGCGCCACGGGTGCGGGTGAACGCGATCGCACCGGGCGCGATCCTCTGGCCCGACAGCGGCAAATCCGAAGCCGCCAAGGCCGCACTGCTGGCGAAGACCCCGCTGGCGCGCACCGGCGACGAAGACGAAGTCGCCGAAGCGGTGCGCTGGCTGCTGCAGGACGCGACCTACACCACCGGCCAGGTGCTGCGTCTGGACGGCGGACGGATGCTGGACGCCTGAAGCCGGTCGTCAGAACCGGGCGTCGGGCACGAACGCCGGCGCGCAGGCCACTTCGCGCTCGGGCGAGTCCGCCCACAGCAAGGCCAGCGTGCGCCCGCTGCGCGGATCGACGAAGTCCGGCGCGATCTCCGCCAGCGGCCTCAGCACGAAGGCGTGACACAGTTCGTCGCGCGGCAATTGCAGATGTCCCGGACCTTCCAGCACCAGGTCATCGAAGAACACGATGTCGATGTCCAGCGGCCGATCGCCGAAGCGCGGACCGCCGCGATCGCGGCCGTGCGCATCCTCCAGCGCATGCAGCCAGTCATTGAGCGCGAACGGGTCGAGATCGCTGTCGACGATCGCGGCGGCGTTGAGGAAGTCCGGCCCGTCGAATCCCACCGCCGGAAAGCGATACACGGTCGATGCGACCACCGCCCCGAAACGTGCGCGCAGCGCCGCGAACGCGGAATGCAGATTGCGCTCGGCGTCGATGTTGCTGCCGAGACTGAGATAGGCGCGCCCCATGTCAGCCGCGACCGCGTTCGATGATCACGCCGACCGCGCGCGCGCCGCGCACCGCGCCGGGCTTGCTCAGTTTCAGGCGGACATGGGCGACGTCGAACTCGGCGAGGATGATCTCCGCACAGCGCTCCGCCAGCGTCTCCACCAACCCGAACGAGGATTGCGAGACGTAGTCGATCAGGCGCTTGCTGACCGCCTTGTAGTCGAGCGTATCGACGATGTCGTCGCTGGCCGCGGGCCTGCGGTTGTCGAACGCCATCTCGATGTCGAACACCAGCGGCTGTCGTATCCGCCGCTCCCAATCGTAGATGCCGATCAGGGTCTCGATCTCGAGGGCTTCGATGAACACCTTATCCATGCGCGACTCCGGGCTCGACGGCCGGCAAGGTTGCCATATCCCAGCGCGGGGTCACATGGACCTCGGGCCCGGCGCGTTCGCCCGCCTGCAGGCGCAGGGCGCCGGCGAAGGCGATCATCGCGCCGTTGTCGGTGCACAGTTCGGGCCGCGGGAAGCAGACCCGGCCGCCGCGCTTCGCGGCCATCGCGTGCAGCTTCTCGCGCAACCGGCGGTTGGCGCCGACCCCGCCGGCGACCACCAGCACCTTCGAACCGGCCGCGTCCAGCGCGCGTTCGCACTTGATCGCGAGGGTGTCGACCACCGCGTCCTCGAAGCCGCGGGCGATGTCGGCGCGAGTCGCCTCGGACTGGTCCGAATCGCGCCAGGCCAGCAGCACCTGGGTCTTGAGCCCGCTGAAACTGAAGTCCAGACCCGGACGGTCGGTCATCGGTCGCGGAAACCTGAACCGCCCCGGCGTGCCCTGCTGCGCCAGCGCCGCCAACTGCGGGCCGCCCGGATACGGCAGCCCCATCAGCTTGGCGGACTTGTCGAAGGCCTCGCCGGCGGCGTCGTCGAGGGTGTCGCCGAGCAGCCGGTAGCGGCCGATCGCCTCCACCGCCACCAGTTGGCTGTGGCCGCCGGAGACCAGCAGGGCCACGAACGGCGGCGCCGGAGGGTCGTCCTCCATCAGCGGCGCCAGCAGGTGCCCTTCCATGTGGTGGACCCCGACCGCCGGCAGGTCCAGCGCCCAGGCCAGCGCCCGCGCCACCCCGGCACCGACCAGCAGCGCACCGACCAGGCCCGGACCGGCGGTATAGGCCACGCCGCCGAGGTCGCGCACGGTCAGCCCGGCCTCGGCCAGGGTCTGGCGAATCAGCGGCACCAGCTTGCGGACGTGATCGCGGCTGGCCAGCTCGGGCACCACGCCACCGTACTCGGCGTGCAGAGCGATCTGGCTGTACACCGCATGCGCCCGCAGCCCGGCCGCACCCGCCCGGGTCGTGTCGTACACGGCCACGCCGGTCTCGTCGCAACTGGTTTCGATGCCGAGGACGTTCACGGGGCGGGAATGGGGGCGGCGCCCGGACCGGGCAAGCCGCATAGCTTACCCCGATGGGGACGCCGACCTTGCGCCGGCGGGGGACGGGCCGTTATCATGCGCGGCTCTCCCGGCCCAGGCGGCCGGCTCCTGCCACCGAGAATCCTATGCCCAGCGTCAAAGTCCGCGAAAACGAGCCGTTCGAGTTTGCCCTGCGCCGCTTCAAGCGCACCTGCGAGAAGGCCGGCGTCCTGGCCGAAGTCCGCAAGCGCGAGTTCTACGAAAAGCCGACCCAGGAGCGCAAGCGCAAGGCGGCCGCCGCGGTGAAGCGTCAGGCGCGCCGCAGCTCGCGCGACGCCACCAAGCGTCAGCGCCTGTACTGATCCAGCACGTCTGATCCCAGTACGCATGATTCCCTGACGCGACCCGCCGGTCGCGGTCTCCAGCGAATCCCGAAGCCGGCAGCGCCCTGCGCCGCCGGCTTTTTGTGTTTTCCGATCCACCATCCCCACCGGCGCGCGACCACGTGCCGAGCCACACGGAGCGACCCATGAGCCTCAAGCAACGCCTCACCGACGACATGAAGACCGCGATGAAGGCCGGCGAAAAGGACCGCCTGGCCACCATCCGCCTGATCAACGCCGCGATCAAGCAGAAGGAAGTCGACGAACGCGTCGAGATGGACGACGCCCGGGTGATCGCGGTGCTGGAGAAGATGGTCAAGCAGCGCAAGGACTCGATCGAACAGTACGACAAGGCCGGGCGCGACGACCTGGCCGCGATCGAACGCGCCGAACTGGCGGTGATCGGCCAGTATCTGCCCGAGAAAATGGGCGAAGCCGGGATCAAGGCCGCGATCGAGGCCGCCATCGCCGAGACGGGAGCTTCCGGACCCGCCGACATGGGCAAGTTGATGGGTGTCCTCAAACCGCGTCTGGCCGGCCAGGCCGACATGGGCGAGGTCTCGAAACTGATCAAGCAGCGCCTCGCCGGCTGACCCGCATGAGCGCGGCCCCCGCAATCGTCATCCGCCCGGCGGTCCGCGAGGACGCCGGGCTGATCCTCGCCCTGATCCGCGAGCTGGCCGAGTACGAAAAGCTCGCCCACGAGGTCGTCGCCGACGAGGCCGGGCTCGCTGCGCGCCTGTTCGGCGAGCGCCCCTACGCCGAAGCGCTGATCGCCGAAGTCGACAGCCGGCCCGCCGGGTTCGCCCTGTTCTTCCACAACTTCTCGACCTTCGTCGGCAAGCCGGGGCTCTATCTGGAAGACCTGTTCGTGCGCCCGCAGTACCGCGGCCTCGGGCTCGGCAAGCGGCTGATGGTGCGGCTTGCGAAGATCGCCCTCGAACGCGACTGCGGCCGCTTCGAATGGTGGGTGCTGGACTGGAACACCCCCGCGATCGATTTCTACCGCCGCCTCGGCGCGGTCGGCATGGACGAGTGGACCGTGCAGCGGGTGACCGGCGATGCGCTGAAGGCGCTGGCGGCGCAGGACGACTGATCCGCAGGGTCGCCGAGTGATGGCATCCTAGGCGACATGGCCCGCATTCCCGACGCCTTCATCGACGACCTGCTGGCTCGCACCGATATCGTCGAGCTGATCGGGTCGCGCGTGCCGCTGAAGCGGCAGGGGCGCGAGTATTCGGCGCGCTGTCCGTTCCACGACGAGCGCTCGCCCTCGTTCACGGTGTCGCCGACCAAACAGTTCTACCACTGCTTCGGCTGCGGCGCGCACGGCACCGCGATCAGCTTCCTGATGAACTACGACCGCCTCGAATTCCTCGATGCGGTCGACGAACTGGCCAAGCGCGCCGGCATGGAAGTACCGCGCGATACGCTGCAACGGAACGCCAACCCCGACAGCGTCGACCAGTACGCGGCGTTGGAAGCGGCCAACAAATTCTTCCAGCGCCAGCTCGCGTCCAGCCCCAAGGCGCTGGCGTATTTCGAGCGCCGCGGGGTCAGCGCGGAGATCCGCACGCAGTTCGGGCTCGGCTACGCGCCGGACGGGTATTCCGCGCTCAAGGACGCGCTCGGCACCGACGAGCGGCGGATGAAACTTCTGGAGCGCGTCGGCCTGTTCTCGCGCAACGACAAGGGCCACGTCTACGACAAGTTCCGGGACCGGGCGATGTTCCCGATCCACGACCGCCGCGGGCGCACGATCGCCTTCGGCGGCCGCGTGCTCGAAAAAGAGGACGGCCCGAGATATCTGAACTCTCCCGAGACGCCGCTGTTCCACAAGGGCCGCGAACTCTACGGCCTGTGGCAGGTACGACAGGCGAACCAGAAGATCGAACGCCTGATCGTGGTCGAAGGCTACATGGACGTGATCGCGCTGTTCCAGCACGGCATCGCGCAGGCGGTCGCAACCCTCGGCACCGCAACCACGCCGGATCACGCCGAACTGCTGTTCCGCAACGCGCCGGACGTGTATTTCTGCTTCGACGGCGACGCCGCCGGCCGCCGCGCCGCGGGCAAGGCAATGGAATCGGTGCTGCCGCGGATGAAGGACGGCCGTCAGGCCTTCTTCCTGTTTCTGCCCGAGGGTGAGGACCCGGATACCCTGGTGCGCGCGGAAGGCGCCGCCGGTTTCGATAGGCGCCTGCGCGATGCGGTGCCGCTGTCGCAATTCTTCTACGACGATCTGGCGAAGGACGTGAACCTCGCCACCCTCGACGGCAAGGCGCGCCTCGCCGAACGCGCGAAACCGCTGCTGGCGCAGATCCCCGACGGCGCGTTCGGCGATCTCATGCGCCAGCGATTGACCGAGATCACCGGCGTCGGCGCGCGCGGCGACGCGCCGCCTCCCGCATCGCCCATGCGCCCGCGCACGACGACCGCGCAGTCCCAGAAACGCAGTCTCGTGCGCAGCGCGATCGCGCTGCTGCTGCAGCGCCCGTCGCTGGCGCTCGAACTGGAGCCGCCGTACGGCTTCGGCGCCCTGCGTCAGCCCGGCGTGCAGTTGCTCGCCGAATTGATATCGCTGGTGCGCGCACGTCCGGACATCAGTGTCGGCGCGCTGCTGGAACATTTCGAAGGCCGCGAGGAAGCGGCGGCGCTGCAGAAACTCGCCTCGCAGGCGCTGCCCGGCGAAGAAGACAAATGGCGCGAGGAATTCCTCGACGCGATGGCCCAGATCGAACGCCAGACCCTGCAGCAGCGGATCGAGGAACTGCAGGCGAAGCGACGCGAAGCCGGTCTGGACGAGGGCGACAAGGTCGAACTGCGCGATCTGCTGTCGCGGCTGCACCCGTCGGCGCGCTGACCGCCCGCTCAGTCCGGAACGCGGGCGATCGCGCGCGCGACATCGATCATGATCCGCGCGACCCGCCGCAGGCTGCGTTCGTCGATGGTCAGCGGCGGCGTGAGCACGAACGCGCCGCGACGATGCGCCGCCGGCAACAGCAGGATTCCGGCATCGCGCAGTCCCCACCAGAAGTCTTCCCGCCGCTCCGGCGGTACACCGACCGGCGTCGCCGCCAGCATCAGGCCGCGCCCGCGCAGCGAGATCAGGCCGTCGCGATCGCCGCGGGCGCATGCCGAGCGCAGCACCGCCTCGCCGCGGCGTGCGCGGGCGCAGACATCGATGCGCACGGCCTCGTCCAGCGCCGCACGCGCGCAGACCATCGCCAGCGGATTGCCGGCGAAGGTGGCGCCGTGGATCTTCGCGCGGCCGGGGCCGGCGAACATCGCATCGAACACCGCGTCCGTGCACAGCAGGGCGGACACCGGCACCAGTCCGCCGGTCAGGGCTTTCGACAGCACGAGCATGTCCGGTCGCGCCAGCGCCGGATGATGCTGGAACGCGAACCAGCGACCGCTGCGACCAAGGCCGCTCATCACCTCGTCGAGGATCAGCAGCGTGCCGCTGTCGCGGCAGCCGTCGGCCAGCGCGATCAGGGTCTGTTCTTCCTGTTCGTGCATGCCGGCCATGTGCTGGATCGGTTCGAGCACGACCGCGGCGACATCGCCGCGCATCAGCCGCGCGCGCACGGACTCCGGATCGAGCGCGGACAGGGTTTCGACCGCCGCGAACGGCATCGCCAGACGCTCGCGCCAGGGCCCGCCGCCGGCGAGCGCGGTGGCGACGCCGGTGAGCCCATGAAAACCGCCGACCAGACCGAGCACGCCGGGGCGCCCGGTCGCCACGGTCGCGAACTTCACCGCGGCTTCGATCGCTTCGGCGCCGGTCGAGAAGAATTGCGCCTTGCCCAATCCGCCGCCGGCCAGGGCGAGCAGTCTTTCCGCGACTTCGGACGCATCCGCCGACCAGCCGAAGGCGGCGACCGAACCGCCACGGCCGGCGAGCGCGCGGCGCAGGGCGCGACGCAGGGCCAGCGGCCGATGCCCGAACACCGCGGTGCCGAAACCCGCGGAAAGATCGAGATAGCGTCGCCCCAGATCGTCGGTCAACCAACTACCGCGCGCATCGACCCACGGGCGCTCCAGACCCAGCGCCGAGAGCAACGCCCCCCAGTAGGGGTTGACCGTGCGGCAGTAACGCTCAAGCCCCGGCGGATGTTGCAGCGCGTCCACGCGGCGTCTCGATCCGCTCTCCGAGGAACCCATGCAGCGACAGCGCCGGCGATGCGCCGTAGAACGCGACCAGATCCTCCCAGGTGCGGGCGTTGAGTTCGAGCAGCAGGGCCATGCCGCGCAGGGCGTCGGCGCGGGCGTCGGCGTCCAGCGCCTCGATCCGGCCGAGCGCATGACGCGTGATGGTGTCGTGATGCAGACACTCGTTCAACTCGTTGTGACGAGTGCAGACCGCACGCACCGCTTCAATGTCGTCGGTCAATGTCCGCACCTGCTCGCCCAGCGGCGAAGGCCGTGCGAACAGACCTTCGGTGACCATCACCGCGCACAGGAACGCGAGCGGCCGTTGCTGCGCCGCGACCGTGAACGCATCGACGAAGGTCGCATGCAGCGGCAGCGGCAGGCTGGCGTGAAGCATGTCGCGGTCGATCCCGTGGGCCAGGCAGGTGTCCTCCTCGAACGCTTCGTGTCCGACTTCCTCGGCGTAATAGCGGAACATCAACGCGCGCAGATCCGGCGGCAGCCGCCGACTGAGCATCGGCGCGATGATCTCGACGAAGCGGCGGGTGACGTGGAATTCCTCGATCGCGAGACCGGCCAGCAGCGGATGACGGCCGTCTTCCAGCGCACGCAGGCGCGCCAGATAGGGATTGGCGCCGAGCCGCTCCAGCGCGGCATCGGCGAACACCTCGGCCTCGTGGGCGAAACGCGCGCCGGTAGCCGGCCCCAACACGAGGCCGAGCGCGCGCGGATCCAGGCCTGTGCAGAGCAGAGGACTCGGCGCCGTCGCCGCGCGCTGCAGGAACGCATGCCACTGGGTCAACGCAACGTCCAGCGCGACCGGGTCGGTCTCGGCGAAAGCCGTCGGCACGGCCACGGCGGCGGTCTCCGTGCCGAGCGCATGCAGGGCGCGGGCGCTGGCCGCGTGCAGTGCGGTCGCGAGCATCGGCGCGTTCGACGCGTAATAACCCAGACTCAGGCGCAGCGCGGCCAGCTCGTGCGAATGTTCGGCGCAGGCCGCGCGCAGCGTATCGCGATGCGTATCGGCGTCGACGAAACCGGTCAGCATGTCGCGCAGTCGCGCACGGGTCGCGGCATCCGCATCGTCCAGCAGCGCCGCCACTGCGGTGTCGATGCGCGCGGCGATCGTCGTGCGCTGGGCATCGAGCGCACGCACCGCGGCTTGCTCCGCCTGCGGCATCAACCAGGTGTTGGCGTCGAGCCAGGACAGCAGACCCGATTCGAGCCCGGCCTCGTCCCAGTCGGGATCGTCGAAGGGGCCGCGCTGCGCCTCGGGCAGACGCATCCACTCCAGGAAGGCGGCGATCCGCGCGGCGATCGCCGGATCGTCGCAGGCGATGCGTTGACGCAACTGCGGACGCTCCAGCACCACGCTGGCGCCGCTGCCGTCTTCGCCACGCGCGCAGATCACCGCGTCGGCATCGAGACGCAGGCGTTCGCGATCGGGTTTGCTCCAGGCGTCCATGGCATCAGCTCCGCGGCAGTCGTTCGGCCAGCGCGTCGTCGTCGGCATACACGCGCATCAGTTCTTCTTCCTGCATCCGCATGGTCTCCACCAGCACACCGACATGCCTGCGGATCAGGCGCTCTTCTTCTTCGCCGACGACCTCGAGCGTCGACATCAGTGCGAGTCCGATGTCGCCGTGACCCTCGCGTTCGTTCAATTCGGCATGCGCGCGAAGCGGACGGTGGAAACCGTCCGGCAGACCCACGCGCGCGCAGTTCTCCTCGAACAGGGCGAGAAACGCCGGCTGCGGCGTTTCGAACAGCGACAGCGCCGCGTAGAAACTGGCGGGGTGCTGTTTCGCGTACACCGAGAGACTGGCTGCGAGCAGGAAGGTGGCCGGCAACGGCCGGCTCTGCCACGGGTCCGCGGCCGCGATGCCCGCCGCCGCCAGGGCCTTGCGCACGAAGGCATCGTGGCCGCGCTCGCCGGCGAGGAAATCCTCCAGCATGGCGCGTCGCTGCGGGGTGACCGCGGTGGCCAGCGCCGGCGCGATCGATGCGGTCGCCTGGGCCACGAACCAGCCGTATTCGATCGCGTAGCCGAGCAATTGCGAGCGGCTGGCGACGCCGTCGCGCAGGGCGCAAACGAAGGCGCCCGGTCCTTCGCGCAGCAGCATCCGCCGGACCATGCGCTGGACCTCGTGAGCGACTTCCGCGCCGGTGCGCCAAGGCACGGGCGGCGACGGGCGGCTCTCGATCAACAGCCGCAATTCGTCGAACTCGCGCAACAAGGCATCGGTCTGACTGCCGATCCCGGGACAAGCCTCGGCGAGCGCGGCGCAGTCGCGGCCGCCTTCGCGCAACAGCATCAGCAAGCGCTCGACCTCGCCCCGCGCCTCCGGCTCGAAACCGATCCGCGCGATGCGGATCCCGCCGGCGATCTCCGCCTCGCGCTCGCCGATCGCGACCCGCACTTCGGGCCGGAATGCCGGCATCGCCAGTTCGTTCACCGTTCCCTTGGCATGCATCACCATGACGACACCCTCCGCAGCGGCTGCGCGGCGCGCGAGTAATGGACGTACACATCGCGATACAGGCCGTCGTAGATGTCGACGAACAAAGGCAGCATCGCACGCAACCTGCGGACCTCGGCCGCCGGCACCACCGGGATCTGCGCGAACAACTGACGGGTCAGATTGCCGTGTTCGCCTTCGATGTTGAGCTGCGAATGCGCGCGCAGCGGGCCGACGAACGTCTCCGGCCAGTTCATCCGCTCGCAGGCGTCGAGGAAGGAATCGCTGCGCAGCCCCTGCCCTTCGAGCAGGCCCATGGTGACGAAGAAGAACATCGGGTCGAAATGCGACCAGTAGGCCAGCGCATTGCACAGCCCCAGGGTGGCCGGCAGCGGCGCCGCATCGTGCATGTCCTCGCGGCCGATACCGACCGCTTCCAGCGCGCGCAGCAGGATTTCGTCGTGGCCGTACTCCTCGGCGAAAAACTCGTTCATGCGCAGACGCACGCCGAGGTTGGGCACGTAGCCCAGCACCGGCGCGTCGAAGTACGCCTCGCGGTGCAGGAAATGCCAGTTTTCGATGACCATGCCGACGACGACGTTGTCGGGCAGATCGCCGCGATCGCGCGCCGCGAGGCAGGCGCGCCAGAACGGGTTGCGCTCCAGGGTCCGCGCGCACAGCCGGTCCATCTCCGCCTCCAGCGCGAGCACCGCGTCCAGACCGGAGAAAGGCGCTTCGGGATCGATCTCGATCAGCGCGCCGGCGTCGCGCAGTTCGGCGTACAGTCGCAGCGCGGCCTCGCCCTGCGGCGTGTCCTGGGCCGCGATCGCGCCCAGATCCGCGCCGCTCGCGGCGCGACGCAACGCCTCGGCCATCCAGCCACGGTCTTCGCCGACCGCTTCGATCATCACCTCGCGGTCGCCGAGCGCGATCCCGAATCCCGCCGGGCCTTCGTGCAGGCGCCCGGTCAATCTGACATGTTGCGACGCTGTGCCGTGCATGCGACATCCTCCCTGCGCTGCGCGCCGGTCCGGCGCGTGAAAGGCCCGGCCGAACGTGTCGGCCGAGCCGTCTGTCACAGATGCAGCGCCACCAGTGTCGGGCGCTCGTTGTCGTGGTTGATGGTGATCAGGAACGTCCTTCCGCCGGTCTTTCCGGTCTCGACGTAGAGATCGGCCTTGGTCTCGGGCAGCAGCGCCTTGAGGGTCGGAAGTTCGCGGATCGTGGCGGAGCCTTCTGCCTCTTTCATGAGGTTTTCTCCTTGTGGATGCGACGGATCGCGTCGCGGGTCGTGGGCGGGAGACCCTGCGCGACGCCGCCGTCATCGCCGCGGACAACGCGCGGCTCCCGCGACCTTGATGCCACAGGCATCGCGACAACGGCAAGCGCAACCGCGCGCCGCAGCCATGCAGCCGCACTGACGCCACCCCCGCGGCGTGGCGGATTCGTGGCCGATCCTGTCACAAGTGAGCGTTACTGTACCGGCGAAGGAAAGATATCCTGTCACGACAGCAGAACCGGACTCTCCGGCTGCAGGGAGGTCACCCATGTACACGATGTCGACACGCATCCTGCGCTCCCGCCGTCAGGCGCGCATGACCCAGTCCCAACTCGCCGCGAGAATCGGCGTGCACCGCAGTGCAGTCGCGCAGTGGGAGCGATCGGACGGCACTTCGCCCAATATCCGTCATCTGGAGCAGATCGCGGTGATCGCCGGTGTGCACTTCGAGTGGCTGGCGACCGGTCGCGGGCCGATGCGCCCGACCGACGACGCTTTCGAGTCGGCGATCGATCTGGACGACTTCGCGCGCAACGAGAACGAGAGCCGCATGCTCGCCTGCGCGCGCCGGCTCTCGCCCAAGCAACAGCAGATCGCCTGCGGCATTCTCGAGTTGCTGTCGCGCTGAATGCGCGCTGGGCGGGCCATGGTCGCATTCGCGACCCGCCCGCACCGCAGTCGATCGCGTCAGCGGCGCTGTCTCAGCCCCACACTTCGCCGAAGACCCGCGCGAAGTTGCCGCCGAGGATCTTGTCGATGCGGGCGTCGGAATGGCCTCGTTTCGACAACAGGGCGGCGAGCGTGTCGAAACGATCGGCGGTGTTGAGATCGGGAATGAAGGTGTAGAGGTCCGGCGGCCGGCCGCGTTCGAACACGCCGTCTTCGACCGCATGGCCGACCCATTCGCGGTTGTCCTTCTCGAACTGCGGCGTGCGTTCGATCGGCGCGATGCCGGTGTCGGTGCCGATTCCGACATGGTCCTCGCCGCAGACCTTCAGCGCATGTTCGATGTGGCGGATCACATCCTCGGCCATCGGTTGGGTGTCCGTGCGCAGATACGGCCAGAAAATGATACCGGCGACGCCGCCTTTCTCGGCCAGCGCGCGCAGGGTGGCGTCGTCGGTGTTGCGCGGCAGGTCGGCGAGCGCGCGGCAGCCGGTATGGCTGATCAGCACCGGCGCGCGCGAGGTGGCGATGCCCTCGCGCATGGTACGTTCCGAACCGTGGGCCAGATCGATCACGATCTTCTCGGCGTTGGCGCGCGCCACCACCTGGCGACCGAAGTTGCTCAGACCCGCATTGCCGGGCTCCATGCAGCCGTCGCCGACCAGATTGCGGCGATTGTGCGTGAGCTGCAGTACGCGCAGGCCGCGTTCGCGGAACATCGGCATTCGTTCGATGTCCTCGCCCAGCGGCTCAGCGCCCTGGAAGGTGCAGATCAGGCCCAATTTGCGCTCGTCGCGTGCGCGCACCAGGTCCGCAGCCTCGCGCACGATCAGCAGATGCCCGGGATGGCGCACGGCGATCGCCTGCCAACGATCGAACATGGTTCTGGTCTTTTCGAACGCGGCATCGTCCATCCAGAACTTGCCCGAGGGCGCGAGCGTCAGCACCACCGCGGTCATGCCCGAGGCGCGGATCGCATCCAGTTCGGCACGGGTCGCCGCGGCATCGTCCTCGAACCAGATCAGGCCGACCCCGCCGGCACCGTCGATGACGGTCGCACCACGGTCGCGCGGACGCGCGGTCCTGAGCGCCCGGGCCGGGGCGACGGCCCCGGCAGCCAGGGCCAGAGCGCCTGCGGTCAATCCACGGATCACGCTGCGGCGGTCGGGCATGGGCGTCTCCGGCGGGGTGCGTGGGATCAGTCTACTCATGCACGCAGACACCTGTGCGCGTCATGCCTGCCCGGCGCACCCATGACTTCCGGCCAAAGTCCGGCAGCCGCACAGCGGCTATGCTCGAAGGCTGTCCATC
>JBIJAD010000331.1:0-4614 GCA_044345955.1 Lysobacteraceae bacterium | reverse complement strand
ATTCACCAGCGGACGCTGGTTGATGCACGTGTTCTGGTTGGAGCGGGTGTACTTGATGAGGGTGTAGATGTCGACGCCGGCGTCGGTGGCGTCGGTGATCTCGACCTCGTTGACCTTGACCACGATGCGGCCGGCGTCGATCTGCTCGACCACGCCGCCGCGGCGGGCGTTCACGGTCACGCCCGAGTCGCGCGCCACGGCGCGCTCGATGCCGGTGCCGACCAGCGGCTTCTGCGCGCGCAGGGTCGGAACCGCCTGACGCTGCATGTTCGCGCCCATCAGCGCGCGGTTGGCGTCGTCGTGTTCGAGGAACGGCACCAGCGCGGCCGCGACCGACACGGTCTGCATCGGCGAGACGTCCATGAAGTGGATTTCGTTCGGCGGACGCAGCATCGACTCGCCCTGGAAGCGGCAGGCCACGAACGGAGCGGTGATCTTGCCCTTGTCGTCGCGCTGGGCGTTGGCCTGGGCGATGACGTATTCGTTCTCCTCGATCGCCGACAGGTATTCGATCTCATCGGTGACCTGACCACTCACGACCTTGCGATACGGCGTTTCGAGGAAGCCGTAGCGGTTGGTGCGGGCGAACACGGCCAGCGAGTTGATCAGGCCGATGTTCGGGCCTTCCGGCGTTTCGATGGTGCAGACGCGGCCGTAGTGGGTCGGATGCACGTCGCGCACTTCGAAGCCCGCGCGCTCGCGGGTCAGGCCGCCCGGGCCGAGCGCCGAGACGCGACGCTTGTGCGTGACTTCCGACAGCGGGTTGTTCTGGTCCATGAACTGCGACAACTGCGAGGAGCCGAAGAACTCCTTGATCGCGGCCGCCACCGGCTTGGCGTTGATGAGTTCCTGCGGAGTCAGGCCTTCGGACTCGGCCATCGTCAGGCGCTCCTTCACGGCGCGCTCGACGCGGACCAGGCCCACGCGGAAGACATTTTCGGCCATCTCGCCGACCGAACGCACGCGACGGTTGCCCAGGTGATCGATGTCGTCGACCACGCCGCGGCCGTTGCGGATCTCGCACAGCACGCGGATCACGTCGAGGATGTCGGACATCGAATCGCCGCAGCTCTCGCGCAGGCGGGTCGACTCGTCGTCCTTGCGGTCGGCGAAGTACTTGTAGTCGTACAGCACCGGGCTGCCCTCGACTTCGCGACGGCCGATGCGGCGGTTGAACTTCATCCGGCCCACGCCCGAGAGGTCGTAGCGCTCGAAGGTGAAGAACAGGTTGTGGAACAGGTTCTGCGCGGCGTCCTTGGTCGGCGGCTCGCCCGGACGCATCATGCGGTAGATCTCGACCAGCGCTTCGAGCTGGGTGCGGGTCGGGTCGATGCGCAGGGTGTTGGAGATGTACGGACCGCGATCGAGATCGTTCACCCACAGGGTGCCGACCGACTCGATGCCGGCCTTGCGGAACTTCGCGAGATGATCGTCGCCCAGTTCCTCGTTGGCGGCCGCGAGCAGTTCGCCGGTGTTGGCGTCGACCACGTCGTGCGACAGGATGCGGCCCAGCAGGTAGCTGTCCGGCACCGCCAGCGCGGCGATCCCCGACTGTTCGAGCTGCTTAATGTGGCGCGCGGTGATGCGCTTGCCGGCTTCGACGATGACCCGGTCGCCGTCGGCGAGGTCGAAGTCGAGGGTTTCGCCGCGCAGACGCTCGGGGACCAGTTCGAGCTGCACGCCTTCGGGCAGGATGTGGAAGGTGTTGATCTCGAAGAACTGCTGCAGGATCTCCTCGTTCGAGTAGCCCAGCGCGCGCAGCAGAATGGTGACCGGCAGCTTGCGGCGGCGGTCGATACGGGTGAACACCGCGTCCTTCGGGTCGAACTCGAAGTCCAGCCACGAGCCACGGTAGGGGATGATGCGGGCGCTGTACAGCAGCTTGCCCGAGCTGTGGGTCTTGCCGCGGTCGTGATCGAAGAACACGCCGGGCGAGCGGTGCAACTGGGAGACGATGACGCGCTCGGTACCGTTGACGATGAAGGTCCCGTTGTCGGTCATGAGCGGGATTTCGCCCATGTAGACCTCCTGCTCCTTCACGTACTTCACGGCCTTGCTCGACGATTCCTTGTCGTAGATCACCAGGCGCACGGTGACGCGCAGCGGGGCACCGTAGCTCAGGCCGCGGTTGCGGCATTCGCGCTCGTCGAACACCGGGTCGCCGAGCTTGTAGCCGACGTATTCGAGGGCGGCGTAGCCGTTGTAGCTGACGATCGGGAACACCGACTTCAGCGCGGCGTGCAGGCCGCGGTCCTCGCGCCTGCCGGAATCGGCGTCGGCCTGGAGGAATTCGCGGTAGGAATCGACCTGGATCGCGAGCAGGAACGGCACTTCCAGGATCGAACGACGTTTGCCGAAGTTCTTGCGGATGCGCTTCTTCTCGGTGAACGAGTACGTCGTCGAGTGAGCTGTGGTCATGGGAGAAAGGCCTCTCAGCTTGGATTTCTTTGTGTCCGGCGCAGCGCGTCTGGCGGCGGCCGGTTGGAGCGGCCCGCAGGCCGGCTCCGTTCGAATCGACAGTCGGAAGTCGCTGGTATTGCCGGCACCAGCACGCCCTCTCCCGCTACTTCCGATTGTCGACTTGGCTTCGTACAGCTTCGGGTGATGCCCGGAAACCGCAAGAAAACACGGCTCCCGTCAGAACGGCCAAAGGCCGGGGGCTTCCGCCCCCAGCCTTGGTGCGTCGCCTTGGGTGGAATCGTCCAACCCGGGGGCGACTCGGTGACGCTTACTTGAGCTCGACCTGGGCGCCAGCGGCTTCCAGATCCTTCTTCATCTTCTCGGCGTCTTCCTTCGAGACCGCTTCCTTCACGGTCTGCGGAGCGCCTTCGACCAGGTCCTTGGCTTCCTTCAGGCCCAGACCGGTGATGGCGCGGACGGCCTTGATGACCTCGACCTTCTTCTCGCCGGCAGCCTTCAGGATGACGTTGAACTCGGTCTGCTCTTCGACCGGAGCGGCAGCGGCGGCCGGACCGGCAGCGACCATGACCGGAGCGGCGGCGGTGACGCCGAACTTCTCTTCGATGGCCTTGACCAGCTCCATCACTTCCATCAGGGTCTTGCCGGCGACGGCTTCGACGATCTGCTCGTTGCTAAGGGACATTGTTGATACCTCTGGATTTGAATGGGTTTGGGTTTCACGGGCGGACGGCCCGCGCAACCTTCGATGACGTCGGACTCAGGCTTCGGCCGCGGCTTCGGCAGCGGCTTCCGTGTTGGAAGCCTCGCCACCGCCCTGCTTGTCGGCCACCGCCTTGATCGCGCGGGCGAGCATGCTCGCCGGCTCGGCGAGGACGCGGGCCAGCATGGCGAGCGCCTGATCGCGGGTCGGCAGCGACGCCAGCACATCGACGTGGCTCGGCGGATAGGCCTGGCCGCCGACGGCGACGACCTTGGGCTGCAGCTTGTCGTTGCCCTTGGCGAACTCCTTGATCAGACGACCGGCGGCGCCGGGCTCCTCGAGCGAGAAGGCGTAGAGCAGCGGGCCGACGAGCTTGTCCTGGACAACCTCGTATTCGGTACCCGCCACGGCGCGCGAGGCCAGCGTGTTCTTGACGACTTTCAAGTACACGCCGTTCTCGCGGGCTTTCTTGCGCATCTCGGTCATCTGGGAGACCGTGGTGCCCGCGTATTCGGCGGCGATCAGGGAGTGCGCCCTCGCGGCGATTTCCGCCACTTCGGCCACAACGTCCTGCTTCTGGGTGAGATTCAGAGCCATATGCACTCCACATGTGAACTCCGCTCGCGGCTCCTGCCGCTTGCGGTCCCGTGCGGCGTTCGTCCTGAACGCCGGGGACGCGGGATGCGTCCCGGTGGCGGCCCTTCACAGAGATTTCGAAACCGAAACATCCAGAGGGGGCGGCACCATCTGCGCAGGTCGGTCCTTGCGGACGCGATTAAGCGATCCCGCTTGCGACGGCACGATTCCCTGCCATGACGGACGCTTCCCTGCCCGTGCGCGTCGCGCGCTGACCGCACCTGCGGTCTTTGACGGCGATCGCTTCGGGTTCGCTCCTGCGAGCTTGCCTTCGGCGATGCCCTCAAAATTTCCTGCACGATGTCGGGCGAGAGCCCGACGCCGTTGAACCGTCATCCTCGCGCAAGCGAGGACACGACTCTTTGATCTTTCCACTTCCGGCGCAGGCGGCACCGCGCCGAAAATTGGATGACCGGCCTTCGGCCGTTGTAAAACGCCTCCCGCCTTCGCGGGGATGACGTTCCGACAAAGACGCTCGCGCAGTGCGCGAGCGCGCCGGAAGGTCACTTCAACGTCAGCGAGGCCTGGTCGACGGCGACGCCGGGACCCATGGTCGAGCTGATCGAGACCTTCTGCAGGTAAGTGCCCTTCGCGGTCGCCGGCTTGGCCTTGATCAGGTCGAGCAGCAGCGCGTGCAGGTTTTCCTTCAGCTTGTCGGCCTCGAAGTCGGCCTTGCCGATGGTGCAGTGGATGATGCCGGCCTTGTCGGTGCGGTAACGCACCTGCCCGCCCTTCGCATTCTTCACGGCCTCGGCCGGGTTCGGCGAGACAGTGCCGACCTTCGGGTTCGGCATCAGGCCGCGCGGACCGAGCACCTGACCGAGCTTGCCGACGACGCGCATGGCGTCCGGGGTCGC
>JBIJAD010000330.1:0-4630 GCA_044345955.1 Lysobacteraceae bacterium | reverse complement strand
AGCGCCAGCGCATGGCCACCGGCGGCTTCGACCGCCTGCGCGGCGGTGTGGATGGTGCCGGCGAGCTTCGGATTGGCGACCGAGGATTTTGCGGCGATGGCGACGTTGGCGCCGTCGCGGGCGGCGCGCACGGCGATGGCCAGGCCGATGCCGCGCGATGCACCGGTGATGAAGAGGGTCTTGCCGGAGAGCGTGGTCATGGGGGGACTCCTTCCGGGGAGATGCGGTGAGCGGGAGGCATCAGGGCTTCGGCCCCTGCCCTTCGTTGTCTTCCCACCGCAGCAGGCGGCGGGTGATGAATCGGTAGACCGGTTTGCCGGTGCGGAACCACAGCTCGCGGACCCATGAGGTGCGGCGCAGCAGCCGGCGTTCGACCGGGGTGAGGCGTTCCGGGCAGTACGTGCGCTTGTGCTTGAGCAGGTGGCGCAGGTCCTCGCGGGCGAGCAGGCGCATCCAGCGCGAACGCGGGCGCCCGCAGACGGCGAGCTGGAAGTCGATGATCGCCGGAGTGCCGTCGGCCAGTACCAGCCAGTTGGCCTCCTTGGCCAGATCGTTGTGGGCCAGACCGCGCCGGTGCAGGGCCTGCAACCGGCGCCGGGCGAGCCTGAAATAGGCCAGATCGCCGCGCGGCGGACGCTGGTACATGGCCGCGCCGTCGAGGTAGCTGCGGTCGAGCCGACGGCCGTCCCAGCCGAGCAGTTGCGGCACCGCCTCCAGCCCCAGCGCCCGGCGCAGGCCGCGGGCCTCGCGCCGGGCCAGCCACCAGGCCGGCAAGCGCAGCCACAGCGGCACCGCGGCCAGATCGCGACGCACGAACAGCCCCGCAGGGCCGCACATCAACGCGATCCGACCGAAGCTGTCGGCCTTGAGGGCGCGTACTTCGGTCGCCGGCTGGGCGGCAGGGGAGTCGGCGGCATCGGGCGGCATCCGGTCATTGTACGGGCCGGCAACGATCGGCTCGGGTCGAGCCGTAGGCGACGGCCCGACATGTCGGCCTGCCATAATGCGCGGATGACGAGCGCGTGGTTGCAGAACATCACGGAATGGATCGGGGCCCATCCCGTGGCCGCCGGCGGCGTCATCTTCCTGATCGCGTTCTGCGACGCGCTGGCGGTGGTCGGGATCGCGGTGCCGGCGCTGCCCTTGCTGTTCGCGGTCGGCACGCTGATCGGTCTTGGCCATATCGACGGCCCCTACGCGCTGGCCTGCGCCGCGCTCGGCGCGTTCACCGGCGATGCGCTCAGTTACTGGCTCGGTCATCGCTGGGGCCCTGCGATGCGCGAGCACTGGCTGTTCCGCCGCTATCCGCAACTGATCGACCGCGGCGAGCGGCTGTTCCGCCGCCACGGCGCCAAGGGCATCGTGATCGCCCGCTTCGTGGGCGCAGTGCGGCCATTCGTGCCGGCGGTGGCCGGCATGCTGCGCTTTCCGCTGAAGCAATACATCCCCGCCAGCGCGATCGCGGCGATCGCCTGGGCCGGCTGCTTTCTCGCCCCGGGCTGGATCTTCGGCGCCTCCTACGACGCGGTGGCCGCGGTCGCCGACCGTCTGGCGCTGGTGCTGCTCGCGCTGGTCGCGGTGCTCGCCCTGGTCTGGGCGATCGTGCTCTACACCTATCGCTGGTTCGCCGGCCACGCCGACCGGCTGCTGGCGCGGGCGCTGAAATGGACCAGCGCGCATCCGAAACTGGGCCGTTACGCCGCCTCGCTGATCCAGCCGAACCGGCCGGAATCCGCGGCGCTGGCGATGCTGGCGCTGTGCCTGACCCTGATCGGCTGGGTCTGGTTCGGTCTGCTCGCGGTGGTGGTGGCGCAGGGCGGGCCGTTGGCGGTCGACCATCAGGTCCACACCGCGATGGCGACGCTGCGCAACCCGCTGGCCGACCGCTTCCTGGCCGCTGCCGCGTCGATCGGCGACCTGCAGGTGCTGCTGCCGGCGCTGATCCTCGCGATGGGTTGGCTGCTCTGGCGGCGCCGCTTCGCCGCGGCCCTGCACTGGCTGGCAGCGGTGTCGTTCGGATTCGTGTTCACCGCCGTCCTCGGCCTCTCGGTGGACATGCCGCGGCCGCCCACCGCGACCAGCGGTTTCGGCTTCCCGGCGTTCCCGGTGACCATGTTCACCATCGTGTTCGGCTTCTTCGCGGTGCTGATCGCGCGCGAACTGCCCGGGCGGCAGCGGGTGTGGCCCTATCTGCTGGCGGGCGTGGGCGTGGGCCTGCTCGGCTTCGCCCGGCTGTATTTCGGCGCGCACTGGCTCAGCGACATCGTCGGCGGCGTGCTGTTCGGCATTCTGTGGCTGCTGGTGCTGGGCATCGCCTACCGCCGGCACATCGGCCGCTCATTCTGGATGCGCCCGGTGGCGATCGTGTTCTACACCAGCTTCGCGGCGCTGACGCTGTGGCACGCACCGCGTTCGATCGACGGTCTGCTCGAACGCTTCGCCCCGCCGCCGCCGACCCGCAGCATCGCGCTGGAGACCTGGTGGGCGGAAGGCTGGACCACCCTGCCCGCGCGTCGGGACGAACGCGACATCAGCCGGCGCTGGCCGCTGGACCTGCAGATCGCCGGTCCGCTTGCGCCCGTCCAGGCGCGGCTGGAAGCCGCCGGCTGGCAGGTACAGGCGCAGGCGAACTGGGTGACGACCCTGGGCCTGCTCGACCCCGACCGGCCGCTGGAGCAACAGCCGGTATTGCCGGCGACGCTGGGCGCCGAGGCCGAAACCCTGCTGCTGCGCCGCCCCGGCCCGCGCTCCGACCTCGTCTACGTGCTGCGCCTGTGGCGCGCGCCGGTGCTGCTGGACGACGGCCAGCCGCTGTGGGTGGGCAGCAGCCAGACCCTGCGCCACGGCCGGCCGCTCAACGCCTTCCGGCTGTGGACGCCGGAACCGGACGACGGTGGCGCCCACGCGCGGGTGCGCGACGCACTGGCGCCGCTGGCCGGCGAGGAAGCGCCGCATCCGGACGGCGCACTGCCGGTGCTGCGCCTGCGCACCGGCCGCTGATCGCCGCGGACGATCTTCGGATCAGAGCCTCGAACCTGGGCTTCGGATCAGGGCAACCAGCCCAGCAGCCGATCCAGCCGCGCGTGCGGGTCGTCTTCCTGCAGCAGCGATTGCCGCTGTTCGCCGTCGAGCGGCAGCAGCTCGGCGAGCCGCCAACCGACCCAGGCGGCCTCCTCGAACCGCGCCGTCGGCGCTGCGGCCAGCGGATCGCCCGGCCTACCGCCGATCTTCTCGATCGTCCGTCGCAGCAGACTGCCGAGCAGCGCGTGTTCCGGCCGCAGTTCGTCGTCGGGATCCGGTTCGCACCAGTCGATCTCGCCGAGGATCAGGCCGTTGTCGCGCACCCGGGTGTGGCGGACGCGGAAGCGCCGCGCACCGCGCACGCGCAGGGTGAGCAGGCCGTCGGCGCCGGTACCGAAATCCTCGATCCGCGCCTCGGTACCGACACTCGCCGGGATCGCCGGCACCCCGACCTCGCGGCCATCCAGGATCAGACAGATGCCGAACCCGGTGCCGCTGCGTCCGCAGTCGCGCACCAGATCCAGATAGCGGGTCTCGAAAATCCGCAGCCCGAGCGCGGCGCCGGGCAGCAGCACGGTCTGCAGCGGGAAGAGTCCCAGTGGAGACAGCCCCAGTGAAGACGGCGGCGGGGTCTCGCTCATCCGCCCAGCGCCGCCAGGAAACGCCGCGGCGCACCGTCGAAGCCGCCGTTGGACATGAACACGACGTGATCGCCCTCGCGAACGAGCGCGCGCAGGGTGGCGATCAGCGAATCGGCGGTCGGCGCGGTGCGCGATTCGCCGCGCACCCGGGCCATCACCTTCGCCGCATCCCAGGACAACTCCGGGCGATGCAGGAACACCACGGCATCGGCGATATCCAGCGACGGCGCCAGCGCATCGGCATGCGCGCCGAGCCGCATCGAATTGCTGCGCGGCTCCATCGCGACCACGATCCGCGCCGCGCCGACCTTCGCGCGCAGGCCTTCGAGCGTGGTCCGGATCGCGGTCGGATGATGCGCGAAATCGTCGTACACGGTGATGCCGTGCGCGGTGCCCAGCACTTCCAGGCGCCGCTTCACGCTGCGGAACTCGGCCAGGGCCGGGATCACCGTCGCCGGCTCGACCCCGACCGCGGCGCAGGCCGCCAGCGCGGCCAGACCGTTGAGGACATTGTGCAGACCGAGCATCGGCCAGCGCACGTCGCCGACGTGCTGTCCGGCGCGATACACCGCGAACGCGGAACCGTCGCCCACGACCAGTCTCGCGCCCCAGTGGAACGCGTCATCGGCCATGCCCTCGCGCAGCAGGCCGAAACGCTCGACCGGCGTCCAGCAACCCATCGCCAGCACTTCGTCCAGGCGTTCGTCCTCGCCGTTGACGATCAAACGACCGCGCCCGGGCACGGTGCGCACCAGATGATGGAACTGGCGCTGGATCGCGGCCACGTCGGGGAAGATGTCGGCGTGGTCGTATTCGAGATTGTTGAGGATCGCCACCAGCGGCCGGTAGTGCACGAACTTGCTGCGCTTGTCGAAGAAGGCGGTGTCGTACTCGTCGGCCTCGACCACGAACTCGCGACCCGAGCCGAGCCGCGCCGAGACCCCGAAATCCTCGGCCACGCCGCCGAT
>JBIJAD010000126.1:0-10105 GCA_044345955.1 Lysobacteraceae bacterium | reverse complement strand
GGGTACTGCGCCTCCCGCACTCGCCGGGGTTTGTGGGCTCGTGGGCCACCCCGGGCACCACCAACAACACCGGCCGTCGGGTTCTGCCGCGCGCTGCGACGCGTGGGTTGTCGATGTGGCCCTGGGCCACCGCGGCGCGGTATCGTGCACACGATCCATCCGGACGGGGGCCCGATGTCGCGCTACAACGTCTATTTCGCCAGCCTGCTGCTCGCGCTCGTGTTCGCGGTGCTGGTGGTGCTGCACGATCCGGACTGGGTGTGGGCTTTCGTACCGGCGCTCGGTTTCGTCGCGCTCGGGACCTGGGACCTGCTGCAGAGCCGCAGCACGCTGCGCCGCAATTATCCGATCCTCGCCCATTTCCGTTTCGGGCTGGAGTCGATCGGCCCGGAGATGCGCCAATACTTCATCGAGTCCGATACCGCCGAGGTGCCGTACTCGCGCCAGCAGCGGGCGCTGGTCTACCAGCGTGCCAAGTCGATCAACGACACCCGGCCGTTCGGCACCCTGCAGGACGTGTACGGCGACGAATACGAGTGGATCAACCATTCGGTGATGCCGACCCGGATCGAAACCCACGACTTCCGCATCCGCATCGGCGCACAGGCGGCGCAGCCCTACGACGCCTGCGTGTTCAACATTTCGGCGATGAGTTTCGGCGCACTGTCGGCGAACGCGATCCGCGCATTGAACGAAGGCGCGAAGCGCGGCGGCTTCTATCACGACACCGGCGAGGGTTCGATCTCGCCCTACCACCGCGAGCACGGCGGCGATCTGGTCTGGGAGATCGGTTCGGGTTACTTCGGCTGCCGCAACGACGATGGCACCTTCAGCGCCGAGCGTTTCGTCGAGAACGCGCGCGATCCGCAGGTGAAGATGATCGAGCTGAAACTGTCGCAGGGCGCCAAACCCGGGCACGGCGGCGTGCTGCCGGCGGCGAAGGTGTCGCGCGAGATCGCGCTGACCCGCGGCGTGCCGCAGGGGCAGGACTGCGTCTCGCCGCCGCGGCATTCGGCGTTCTCCACGCCGGTGGGCCTGCTCGAATTCGTCGCCCGCATGCGCGAGCTTTCGGGCGGCAAGCCGACCGGTTTCAAGCTGGCGATCGGGCATCCCTGGGAGTGGTTCGGGATCGCCAAGGCCATGCACGAGACCGGGATCCTGCCGGATTTCATCGTCGTCGACGGCGCCGAGGGCGGCACCGGTGCGGCGCCGGCGGAATTCATCGACCACGTCGGCGTGCCGATGGTCGAAGCGCTGATGCTGGTGCACAACACCCTGGTCGGGCTGGGTCTGCGCGAGCGCGTACGGATCGGCGCCGCGGGACGGATCACCAGCGCCTTCGACATCGCCCGCACGATCTCGCTCGGCGCCGACTGGTGCAATGCCGCGCGCGGGTTCATGTTCGCGCTCGGTTGCATCCAGGCGCAGAGCTGCCACACCGGCCGCTGCCCGACCGGGATCGCGACCCAGGACCCGTCGCGCTGGCGCAATCTCGATGTGCCGGACAAGGCGACCCGGGTGCATCGCTACCATCGCAACACGCTGCATGCGCTCCGCGAGCTGCTGTGCGCGGCCGGGCTGGAGCATCCGACGCAACTCGGCCCCGAGCACATCCTGCGCCGGGTCACGCCGACCGAGGTGCGTTCGCTCGGCGCGCTGTACCGCTTCCTCGAACCCGGCGCGCTGCTCGACGGCACGCCGCCGCATTCGGTGTTCCGCGACTACTGGGCCGACGCCCGCAGCGACGCCTTCGCGCCGCCGGAACGGGTGCTGCGGATGCGCGGGAGCAAGGCGTACTGAGCGGCATGCGTGCGGTTCTGAAACCCGCCGCGATTTTCCTGGCGCAACTGGTGTCCTGTTGCCTGGCGTTGTACTTGTACCTGTGGTTTTCCTTCGGGTGGTGGCACTGCACGGGCAGCGACGCGGCCGCGGACCGGGTCCGGGAGATGGATCAACGCATGCTGGCGCGTCTCTACGCGAATACGCAGACATTCCTGTCGACACGGCGCTCGACGTCTCTGCTGGACGATATTGATGGCGATGCGCTTCCGTCTGATTTCTCGCGGCTGCACGCGCGATCCGCAAGTGTTTATGGCGACGACATGGTCTTCGTCCTGTCCGGATGCTACGACGACAAGGTCTACCTCGAGATTCGTCGGGATGCAGAGGACGATTCGGGCGAGATTCTGCTGGCGCCGGGCGAAGCTCAGGCCAAAGAAGTGCTCTGGCGGAGTGTCGTCGGCGACCGCTCATCGCGATGAACCGTTGCACGAAGGGCCGCCTCAGCCGCCCTTCGGTTGCCGCTCGGATGCCGCGATCAACGTTTCGACGCCAGCCAGCGATCGATCTTGCTCTCCAGCACCGACAGCGGCACCGAGCCGTCCTTGAGCACTTCGGCGTGGAATTCGCGCGGGTCGAACTTCGCGCCGAGACGCTGCTGTGCGCGGCGCTTGAGTTCCTGGATCTTCAGCTCGCCGATCTTGTACGCCAGCGCTTGAGACGGCCATGCGATGTAGCGTTCGGCCTCTGCGGTGGCCTGGGTCTCGCTTTCGGCCGAGTTCTCCAGCATGTAGGCGATCACCTGCTCGCGGGTCCACCCCTTGCTGTGCAGCCCGGTATCGGTGACGAGGCGGATCGCCCGCCACAGCTCGTTCTGCAGATAACCGAAATGATCGTAGGGGTTTTCGTACACGCCGAGGGCCTTGCCCAGCGATTCGGCGTACAGGCCCCAGCCTTCGATGTAGGCGGTCTCGCCGCCGAAACGCCGGAACGCCGGCACGCCCTTGAGCTCCTGCTGCAGCGCGATCTGGAAGTGATGGCCGGGGATCGCCTCGTGCAGATAGAGGTCCTCGGCGTCCCAGGTCTTGCGGGTGGGCAGGTCGTAGGTGTTGACGTAGAAGATGCCCGGGCGGGTGCCGTCCTCGCTCGGCCCCTGATACGAGCCGCCGGCGGCGGACTTGGCGCGATAGGCCTCGACCGGACGGATCTCGAAGCCGGCCTTGGGCATCAGCGAGAATTGCTCGCCGATCCGGCGGTTGATCTTCTCCTCCAGGCCGCGGTAGTGCTTGAGCAGGTCTTCCTCGGTGGCGTACTGGAAGCGTTTGTCCTCGCGCATGAACTTGAAGAAGTCCTGCAGGCTGCCCTGGAAGCCGACCTCGGCCATGATCTTGCGGATCTCGCCGTGGATGCGCGCGACCTCGTCGAGACCGAGCTGGTGGATCTGCGCCGGGGTCATGTCGGTGGTCGTGCTCTGGCGCACGTTGAAGGCGTACCATTCGGCGCCGCCGGGCAGTTTGTCCATGCCGACGGTGTCGCGGGTCGCCGGCAGGTATTCCTCCGCGATGAACGTGCGCAGCTTGCCGAACGCGGGCATCAATTGCTTCTCGATCATGTCGCGATAGGCGGCGGTGAGGCGGGCCTTGTCGGCGGCGGAGAAACTCTCCGGCATCGCGCCGATCGGGCCCCAGAACACGGTTTTGGCCGGGTCCTGGTTCATCACGGCATCGATCTGCGGCACGACCTTGACCATCAGTGCGCGCGGCTGGACCACCCCCGCCTTCATGCCGGCGCGCATGTTGCCGATCGCGCTGTCGATCAGCACCGGCATGCGCTGGCCGCGGGCGAGCCAGTTCTCGTAATCCTTGACCGTCTTGAACGGCTGCGCGCCGCTGCCCGAACCCATCATCGCCGCGAGCGTGACGATGTTGTTCATCTGATCGACCGGCAGCATCCAGCCGGGGTATTTGTCGCTTTCGATCGAATCGCGGGCGTCTTCCAGGAAGATCTGGTAGCTCAACAGGTCCTGCCCGCTCAGGCCGTCGGCGCCGACCGCCTCGATGCGCTTGAGCCAGCGTTCGGTGAAGCTGCGGGCCTGGTCGCGGAACGCGGCGGAGAAGAAATCCGGCATTTGATCGTTGTAGCGCGGATCGCCCTGGAAGGTGGCCTGGATCGGGTTGAGCTTGAGCACCTCCTCCCAATACTCGGCGTAGAGACGATCCAGCCGCTGGGCCTTGGTTTCGGCCGGACGGGTGGCCGCGGCGGCCTGCGCCGGCGCGGGCTGGACGACCGTACCGACGAGGGCGGTGGCGATGGCGAGCGCGAGCAGCGCGGGGACGCGGACGGGGAGGGTGGCGGGCATGACGGGAACTCCGGAAGGGACGCGGCGGTGGGCATAGCCTCCTCCCGCGCGCCGATGCCGGCATCGGCCAAAGGTCACTGCGACCGACGTTGGTCGCCGCGCCGCGCTGCCCGCGCGGCGGAACGGTTCAGTGCGCGGCGGCCTGGCGCAGTTCCTCGGCGCGGGCGGCGCCGAGATAGCCGGTGATCGCGCGCCGCATCAGATAGATCAGCGGGATCAGCGCGATCGCGGCCAGCATCTTGTAGGCGTAGTTCACGGTGGCGACCGCGAGGAACAGCGAGGTCGGCCACTGCTGCGGGCCGAGCACGAAGGCGATGTACAGCACCACGAAGCTGTCGACCAGTTGCGAGACCGCGGTCGAGCCGGTGGCGCGCAGCCAGACCATGCGTTCGCCGGTCATGCGGCGGATGCGATGGAACACCGAAACGTCGATCAACTGGCCGAGCAGGAACGCGACGACCGAGCCGGCGATCGTCCACAGGCCCTGACCGAACACCGCGGCGTAGGCTTTCTGGTAATCCGGCACGCCCTGGTCCTGCGCGGCTTCGACCCACCAGTCGGCGGGGGCGAGGTGGATCGCGGCGGAGGCGAACACGAAGCCGTAGAGGATCAGCGCGACCGCGATCCACGAGATCGTGCGCACCCCGCGTTTGCCGTAGAACTCGTTGATGACGTCGGTGAACACGAACACGATCGGCCACAGCAGGGTGCCGGCGGTGAAGCTGAGCGAGCCGGTCTGGCCGAACAGGTTCCACTCCATCGGCGCCATGCCGAGCGTGTCCTCCAGCGCGAAGATCTTCACGCCGATGAATTCGGCGAGCATCGCGTTGACGCAGAAGAATGCGGCGAGGGCGATGAACAGGCGGGTGGCGCGGTCGTCGAGCAGATGCGGACTCATGTCTGCGGCGGGCTCCGGTCGTCGTCGCCGTCGCAGTCGTTGCGCACGGGGGCGGAAAAGGGGATCGCATCCGGCGCCACCGCGCCGCCGCTGATGATGAAGCTCATCGCCTGGTCCACGGTCCAGTCGGTCGGGGTCATCTTCTCGACCGGCACGATCTCCAGATAACCCGAGGTCGGATTCGGCGTGGTCGGCACGTAGACCGCAGCCAGTTCGCGGCCGCTGCCGATTTCGCGCATCACCCGGGTGACGAAGCCGAGGGTCTTCATTTCGGTGTGCGGGAAGTCGATCAGGACCACGCGCTGGGTGCCGTCGGGGCGGGTCTGCAGAATGTCCAGCAGCTTGCGCGCGCTGCCGTAGATCGTGTTCGCCAGCGGCACCCGCGCGATCAGGGCCTCGAACCAGCCGAGCAGGCGTTGACCGAGCACGCGACGGGCCAGCCAGCCGGCGAGCAGGATCGTGAACAGGGTGGCGAGCAGGCCGAGCGCGATCCCGACCCAGCTCTGGGTGACCCAGCCCAGCGCCTGCGGCCAGCGCAGCGCGAGGTTCTGCAGCAGCGGATCGACGAACGGTCGACTGAGATCGGACAGCAGCACGAACACGAACTTCACCACCACCCAGGTCAGCCAGATCGGCAGCAGGGTGAGCAGTCCGGTGACGAAGAGGCCCTGCAGACGGCGGCCGAGCGAATGTGGGGCGGTCATCCGGTGATTGTAGGGCGGGTCACGACCCGCCGTCCTGCACGTACCGCCTTGCGGTTACATGTCCCGCACCAGCCGGAACCCGACATCGTCGTAGCCGCGCGCCGGATCCAGCGGGCGCCCGCCGCCCGCACCGCGCCAACTGCGGCCGGAGGACAGCCGCCGTGCGCAACTGCCGCCGGCGCAGTCGGTGAGCCATTCCGCCACCGCCTTGCCGCTGTCGCTGCGCGCCGCGGCCTGGGCCTCCGCGGCCGTGGGCAGACGATAGCGATGCTTGCCGCGCTGACTCTGCCAGCGCGCGAAGGCCTCGGCGTCCTGCCAGGACACGCAGACCACCGCGCCGCCGGGCGCTTGTTCGAAGCCGGGCTGTTCCCAGGTGCGCGGCGACAATACCCGCAGCAGCGACGCCTTTTCCCGGCACAGCGACGGTTGGCGGCCCGTGGCGCGGGCGAACTCGGCGTAGTCTTCGCGACTGACCGAGGTACGCGAGACCGCGACCAGCTTGCCGCCGCTCTGCACCAGGGTCATGTCGCCGATGTTGTCGGCGATGCGGTCGCCCGGTTGCGCCACCTTGCCGGCGCGCGCCTGCAGGGTCGCGACCTGTGCGTTGTTGAGCCCGAGGCTGCGCGCGGAGGCGACCACCCGCTGTGCGGCGGCGCGGTCGTAGCGCGTCTCCGCCTCGGTCATCTTCGCCGAGAGCGCAACGGTCAGGCGTTTGCGCGCCTCGCCCATGCGCGCACCGGTGCGTGCGGGTTCCTTTTCCGCCAGTCGGGTCATGCGGCTGAGCAGATCGCGTACCGCGGCGTCCTCGCCGCGGCGCAGGCGCTGCTCGGCTTCGCCGGCGAGCGCCGCGAACACGCGGTTGCTGATCGCCGGCAGCCCGACATGGCTGGCGTCGGTGCGCCAGGCGATCATCACGCTGTCGTAGGCGTTGTCGCCGGCCGGCGCGAACAGCCGGCCCTGCTGCAACTGGCGCTGGGCATCGACGATGAAGCGTTGCGCCGCGGACTCGGGTGCGGCGCGCAGCATCGACTGGGTGGGGTCGGGCACCGGCGCGCCGAGGGTCGGGTCGAGATCGGGCGTCGCCGGCAGCGCGGTGCCGGCGGGCGTGGGCGTGTAACGGGCGAGGGCGCGCTCGGTGTTGCGACGATCGATCTGCACCAGCAGGGCGACACCGCCGGCCAGCGTCGCGATTACGACGGCTGCGATCGCCAACTGCTTCGGGCCGGTACGGCTGCGCAGGCGCGCGATCGCGGCGCGCAGCGGCTGCTTCTTCGCATGCGGCACCCGACGCAGCCCGATCAACATGTCCTGGGCGTCGGCGAATCGCTCGCCCGGCGATTTGGCCAGTGCGCGATCGAAGAACGATTGCCAGTGCGCCACCTGCGGCGGCAGCCGCGGAATCGGGTCCTGCACGTGTTTGAGCGCCATCGACAGGCCGTCTTCGGCCTTGTAGGGCAGGCCGCCGGTCAGCATCTCCCAGGCCAGCACGCCGAGGCTGTAGAGATCCGCGCGCAGGTCCACGTCGGTGCCGCGGGCCTGTTCCGGGGCCATGTAGGCGGTGCTGCCCACGGCGACGCCGGCGGTGGTCACGCGCGATCCGTAGCCGCGGCGCAGGGCGATGCCGAAATCGGTCAGCATCGGTCGCTCGGCTTCGTCGAACAGCACGTTCTCGGCCTTCACGTCGCGATGGACGATGCCGCGGCTGTGGGCGTAGGCCAGGGCCGAGAGCAGGGCTTCGAGGATTTCGCGGATGCGCGATTCGTCGCGGGTCAGATTGCGCTTGCCGAGGTGCCCGCGCGGGAACACCGGCATGACGTGATAGGGCTGGCCCTCGCGGGTGCGTCCGACCTCGTGGATGTGGACGATGTGGGGATGATCGAGACGGGCGATGGTCCGGGCCTCGTTCTCGAACCGGCGCCGGCCGGTCTCGTCGGTCAGCACCTCCTGGCGCATGACCTTGATCGCGACCTCGCGTCCCAGCGACAACTGCTGGGCGAGATACACCGTGGACATGCCGCCATGCCCCAGAATCCGCAACAGGCGGTAGCCCGGAATATCCGGCATGCCGTCCTGAGCCTGCTCGATCCTTGTCGAAGCCATGCTGATTTTCCCCTGTTTCGGCAACGAGGATACCGGGGGGCGGGGGCCGAGTGAATGCGTATGTTCACTCGGATCCATGACACCATTCTCACTCGTTCGGGGGTCCGAGGCACGGTATGAACAAAAGGGCGAGGCTGGTGGCGGGGCTCCTGCTGCTCATCGTGTGCGTGGCGGGGGCGGTCTGGGGCCTGTCCCGGCTGGCGGGGCCGACCAAGGCCCAGCAGGCGGCGCTGGCGGCCATGGAGGACCCGCCGATGACCGGCCGCAACGCCTTCGGGGCGCTGTGGCTGATGGCCTACGACATTCCCGAGGCCCAGCGTGAGGCGGTACTGGCCGAGGACCTGCGCCGGTTTCGGGCCGCCGACTCGGGTGCGACCGAGGGCGCCGCGGCGGCGACGGTCAGCAGCGCCGAGGGCCGTCATCCGGCCGCCGAACTGCCGCCCGAGGCGGCGACGCTGTTCTGCGGCGGCAAGGGGGGCTGCCTGCAGAAGGTCGCCGCCGACCGCGACCGCTACGCCTCGCTGGTCGAGCGGCACGCCGGCCTGATCGACCGCGCCGAGGCGCTGTCGGCCTACGACCACATTGCGCATCCGGTCGCCGAGACGCTGATCGACGTGGTCCTCCCTCCCTACCAGTACGGCAAGCTGCCGGCGACCCGTCATGCGCTGTGGTTCCTGGATGGGCGCCGCGACGAGGCTTTCGGCGGTACCTGTCGCGCGATCGCCACTTGGCGCCGGCTCGGTGCGCGCAGCGACAATCTGATCGCGCGGATGATCGGCGTCGCCTACGCCGTGGACGTGCACGGGGCGTTGTTCGCCGAGATGCTGGCGCAGGTGCCGCGCGACTATCCGCTGCCGGCTTCCTGCAACGACGCCTTCGCGCCGCTCACCGACGACGAGCTGTCGATGTGCCGGGCGATGCGTGGCGAATTCCGTTTCATGCAGGCGGCGCTGCGCGAGGCCCGGCGCGATGGCATCGATGGCGACGAAGGCCCGTTGATGCGCATCGTGCAGGGGCTGTATTTCGACATCGAAACCACCGAAGCCGATCGCGCCGAAGATCTCGCCTGGTATTGCGGCGACGAGGCGCGGACGTCGATGCGCGACGACATTCCTGCGCAATCGCCGGCGCCGCAGAAGGACCTGTTCCGATTCCAGTGCATCGCCAATGCCGCTGGCTGCATCCTCGCGCAGATCGCCGCTCCTTCGTTCGACTCCTATCCCCGCAAGATCCAGGACGCCAACGCCAAGCTGCGTCTGCTGGCGCTGCTGGTCCGACTGCGCGCGGAGACGGCCGATACGCGCCCGTTCGCCGAGCGCCTGCGTGCGCATGCCGGCGAAGTGGGCTCGGCGCAGCGCCGGACGGGCGTGGATGCCGGCGGCCGCGAACTGCAGTTGCGCATGTTCGACACGAACAAGGGCGAGACCTGGAGCATCCCGCTGCCTCCGTATTTCCATGCCGCAGCCGCGGATGCCGCGGCGACGCCGTGATCAGTCGGTCGCGTCCCGCGGCTCGCGCCGTTTGAGCCGGATGTAGAGCCGCTTGCGCACCCGAGCGACGGTTTCGCCGGTGTCGTCGACGATGTCGGTCTCGAACCAGCGCAGTTGCTTGCTGCCGTCGGCCGCGGCTGCGCGGATCTGGTCCAGCACCGCATCGTCGAGGCGGAACACCGCGCGCACGGTGCCGCGACCGGGCTTGAGGAAGTGGATCTCGCCGGTCTGGTCCCAGACGATGTAGTCGCGGCCCAGCGCATGCAGCGCCAGCAGCATCCAGAACGGGTCGGTCATCGCGAACAGGCTGCCGCCGAAATGGGTGCCGACGTAGTTGCGGTTCCACCAGCGCATCCGCAGTTCGATCTCGGCGCTGCGCCAGTCGTCGCCGATCGCGCGCACACGCACGCCGGCGAACAGGAACGGCGGCCACAGATTGAGCATGCGGCGCAGGCTTCGCGCCGTGATCGCGCGCGCCATGCCGAGTCAGACCAGCAGCAGCGACGCCATCCTGCGGCGATAGCGGCCGACCAGATCCTCGTCCTCGATCACCCGGAAGGCGTCGAGCAGGGCGAGACGCGGCAGACCGTCGCGGAAGCCGCGGTCGCGGCGCAGCATTTCCAGGAATTGCTCCAGCCCTTCCTCGGAACGGCCGGCGACGATCCGGTGCACGCCGAGCAGATGGCGCGCGCCGAGGTCGGCGGGATCGGCCGCGATCGCCGCTTCCAGCGCTTCCGCCGCGGGCGCGCCGGCGAGCAGCGCGGCGAAGCCGAGG
>JBIJAD010000224.1:0-6586 GCA_044345955.1 Lysobacteraceae bacterium | reverse complement strand
GCGGTCGTCGGTGGCGAGATTGGCCGGCAGGCCGTCGAGCAGGCGCTCGGCCTCGGCGGCGGCGCCGGTGCCCAGCAGCGCCAGCGCCAGATCGAGCTTGAGCTCGGCCTTGTCCGGTGCGGCTTCGATCTCGGCGCGCAGACGTGCGACTTCGGCCTGCGGGTCGATGATCTCCGCGGCGGTTTCTTCCGCCGGTGCTTCCGGCGTCGCGGCGGCGGGTTCGATACCGTGGTGCTTGAGGAATTCGCGCAACTGGCCTTCCGGCAGCGCGCCCTGGAACCCGTCCACCAGTTGCCCGTCCTTGACCAGGACCACGGTCGGGATCGAACGGATCTGGAAGGCCGCGCCCAGTTCCTGCTCGGCCTCGACATCGACCTTGGCCAGTTTGAACGCGCCGCCGAATTCGCCGGCGAGCTTCTCCAGGATCGGACCGAGGGTCTTGCACGGGCCGCACCATTCCGCCCAGAAATCCAGCAGCACCGGCGTCTGCAGCGAACGCTGCAGGACCTCGGCCTCGAAGTTCTGCGCAGTGGCGTCGAAGACGTGGGGAGCGGTGGCGGCCATGGACGGTTCCGTGAGGGAGATCGCCCTCTATTGTGCCAGCCCGCGCGATTTGCAAGGCGGCCGCCCGGCCGGCCGCACCGCGGGACGCTGCGTCCCGGAGGCCGCGCGGCTCGCGCTCATTCGCGATCGAACAGCAGGTTCGCCGGCGAATACTGATCGGTCAGCGGGCGCACACCTTCGGGCCGTGGCTGCGGCATGGCCTCCAGTTCGGCCGGGTCGATCCCGATCGTCCACAGCCGTGGCTGCAGGACGGCGCCCCGTGCGCGCATCGCCTCGGCGGTCGGCAGACCGTCGCGACCGGCGAGGATGATCCGGTTGCCGAGGGTCATGTCCACGATCCGGGTCTCGCCGAACACCGATTGATAGGTGGCCGCCTCGTACGGCGCCAGCGGGCCGCGGGCGAAGGTGTTGGAGGCCACGACCCCGCCCGGGGCCAGCAGCGATCTCACCTCGGCGACGAATTCGCGGGTCATCAGGTGCTCCGGCACGTAGACCCGTTCGTAGGCGTCGATCACGATCAGATCGTAGCGCCGTCCCAGTCGCGCCTGCCGACGCACGAACACACGTCCGTCGCCGATATGGGTGCGCAGCTTCGCGTCTTCGCGGTAGCCGAAATGGCGCCGCGCGGCATCGACCACCGCGGGGTCCAGCTCGACCACATCGATCTCCAGCCCGGGATCGATCCGGCGCATCGCCCGCGGGATCACGCCGCCGCCCAGACCGATCACCAGCACCCGCCGCGCCTGCGGATGGGCCAGCAGCCCGGCGAACACGCCGCGGGTATAGGGCACCAGCAGCAGGTCCGGTGCGGCCGGTCGCAGGCAGGTCTGCAGGCCGTGGCGGCGCGCGAAGGAGAGACAGCGGATGCCGCTGGCGTTCTCGGTCACCAGGATGTCGCGGTACATCGATTTTTCGCGATGCACGATGCGGCCGGAGTCTGCTTCGTCCGACGCCGCGCAGCCGACGAGGGCGAGTGCGGCGGCCAGGAGCGTCGCGCGGGGATCAGGACGCACGGCGCCGGTCCGCCAGGCACAGCGCTGCGCCGATCGCGAACGAGATCGCGATCAGGCCGACGATGATCGTGTCGATCTCGAACAGCAGCACCAGATAGAAAGTGGTCAGCAGGGTGCCGCCGGCCGAGCCCAGGGTCGAGGCGAAATACAGCCGGCCCGCGGATTGCCCGGAATGCTCCAGATCGCGGACCAGCAGGCGTACCGCATACGGGGAGACCATGCCCGAGAACAGCGTCGGCGCGCTGAACATGACCAGCGCCGCGAGCAGCGCGCCGTAGCGCGGGTCGGCGATCGCGAAGGAGATCGCGTCGAACGCGGCGTCGCCCCAGAACACCAGCGGCAGGGCGAGGACCGCCTCGGCCATCAGCAGCAGGCCCAGGCCGGTCGGGGTCGGCCTGCGCAGAGACAACTGGCCGCCGATCAGATACCCCAGCGCCAGCGCGGCCATGAACACCGCGATCAGCGCGCCCCAGACGAAGATCGAGCTGCCGAAATAGGGCGCCATCAACCGCCCACCGAGCAATTCGACGCCCATCACGAAGAAACCGCTCCAGCCCGCGGCCAGATACAGCACGGCATTGCGCCAGCGGCCGCCAGTGGCCATGGCGGCGCCCGGGGTCCGGGTGGGAGCGGCGAGGTCAGGGGCTTGCACGGACATGCGACAGGTCCCGGGCGGAGGCATCGGCATTGTGCCAGCCCGGCACGGAGCATGAACGATGTCAAATGGACTTGACATCGAGAACGATGAGTGTAAAGTGTAAATTACATTTTGTATGACAAGGGATACTTCCATGTTGCAGTCGGCCTGGTGGCGCTGGGGGCTGGTCGTGTTGGCCGGCTGTGCCCTGTGGTTGTTGTTGGCCGGCCCGGGGCATGTGCTGGGCCGCGATACCGGTCATGTCGGGATGATCCTGCTGGTGCTCAGCGCCTGGGGCCTGATCGATGCGGTCGGACGGCTGCCGCGGGAGACGCTGCTGGCGTCGGCTTCGCCGGCCGAGTGGTACGCGCGGATCGGGCTGGGCTTCAATCTCGTCGCGATGTTGTATCTGTTCGCCAAGCTGGCTGCGTTCGGCGAGGCGCCGCTGCAGGACGACCCGCATGCGGTCGCGATCGGGCGCAACCTGCTGATGCTGCTGATCGCCTGGGTGGTGATTGCGCAGGTGCTGGCTTCACGCTGGAAGGGCGCGCCGGAACAGGACGAGCGCGACCGCGAAATCGCGGCGAAGGCCGCCGGCTGGGGCCGCACCGCGTTGATCTTCTGCGTCGTGGGCATTGCGGTGACGCTCGGTTTCTCGCCGGTCAACCGGCTGGCATGGGCCAGCCAGGCGATGATCGCCAACCTGCTGGTGTTCGCGCTGCTGTGGGGCTGGTTGTGCGAATACGCGGCGACACTGATCCACTACGCCATGGATCGCAGAGGAGCGAAACATGCATCCGAATGAAAGCAATGAAAGCCTGGCGCTGCGGAATGGTTGGTGGGTCGGCCTGCTGCTGATCAACATTTCCTACGGCGGGTACCTGTTCCTCCAGCCGATGGTGGCGGCGATACCCGGTGCGGCGGTTTTCGTTCTCGTGAACGCGTACACCGTTTTCACGATCAAATCGAATAGGGGCAGGCGCGTCCGCTACAGGCACGTCTCCAGCGAGTCGCAGGTGTGCGCCAACTGGCTCTGGACCGCCGGCGCGGTCGCTGCGGGAGTGCCGGCGCTGTCTGTTTCCGAGCAGCTTCCGGGCGTCGGTTCGATCGTGCCCGCCCTGTTCTTCGTCGGAACCCATCGGTTCTTCATCAGGCTCGCGCTCGCCGGGGAAGACGAGGACCTCCCGCTGGACGAACGCGACAGGAAAATCGCGGGGATGCCCTTGGCATCATGTACTGGGCGTTTGCGGTCGCCGTTCTGGCGACCCCGTTTGTGTTGCGGTTGGGGACGGACGTCTCCGAACTTCTGCAGCGGACACAAGCCTGGTTTCTCGGCTGTTTCGTCGCCTGTTGCCTGGTTTCGCTGATGATCGCGCGGACCTATGCGGTGTGGGTGTGCGCGATCGAAATCCTGCGCACGCGTGCGATGCGCGAAGGCGAATGGTCGTGCCGCATCACGAGCCCCCGGAATCGATGCCCGCCATGAGGGGTGTGCTGTCTTGAGCGAACATCGGATTTCAAACCGGATTCGTCGCCTGCGCTTCGATCGCGGGGAGATGACCCAGGAGGCGCTGGCCCGGGCCTGTGGCGTCACCCGGCAGACGATCATCGCCCTCGAAGCCGGGCGCTACACGCCTTCGCTGGAACTGGCGTTCCGGATCGCGCGGGCCTTCGAAGTTGGCGTGGAGGAGGTGTTCCAGTGGCAGGAGGACGCATGAGCATGCGCACAGGTTCCGCGCGTCTGGCCGGCGCGCTCGCGCCGGTCTCGGCAACGATCGCCGCGTTCGCCGCCGGTGCCGCGCTGGAGGGCTATTCGCATCGCAGTTTCCCGTTGGCCTATCTCGGCGCCGAGGGTATTCCCGGCGCGGCGGCGTTCAATCTGTTCGCGTTCGTGCTGCCCGGGCTGCTCGCGTTCGCGGTCGCGTGGCAACTGCGCGCGGGCCTGTCCATGCAGGCGTCCTGGCGGGCGCGGATCGGTGCCCGGCTGATCGCGCTGGCCGCGCTCGGTTACGCCGCGCAGGGCCTGCTTCCGCTGCGGCCGGAAGAATTCGATGCCGTCGTCAACGGCCTGCACGCCACTGCCTGGATGCTGTGGTGGATCGCGTTCCTGTCCGGTGCGGCGTTGCTCGCGGTCGGCGGTGTTCCGCGTGCGCTCGCGCGTACCTGCGCGCTCGCCGCGATCGTGATCGCGCTGCTGGTGTTGGCGCCCTGGGGCGGCGCGATGACCGCCTGGGCGCCGCGGCTGGCCTTCTTCGTCTGGCTGCTGTGGACAGCCTGCGTGCCGGCGCTGGCGCAGCCCCCGGCGTCGTCCGCTTGACGCGATCAGCCGTGCTTGAGTTTCAGGCCGAGGATCGTCGCCGACAGCGCGAAGGTGACGACGTTGGAGAGGATCATCGGCATCGAGTCCAGCGCGATGCCGTAGACCAGCCAGAAGCCGATGCCGATGGTGAAGACCACGTACATGCCCAGCGAGATGCTGCGGGTGTCGCGGCTGCGGATGGTCTTCACCGCCTGCGGCACGAAGGCGAGAGTGGTCATCGTCGCCGCCAGATAACCGGCCCATTCCATCGACATCAGCGCGCCCCCGCGGCGTCGTTGCGATACACGACGCCGTCCTTCATCACGAAATCGACCTTGAGCACCACCGAAATGTCGGCCAGTGGGTCGCCGGGCACGGCCACGATGTCGGCGCGCTGGCCGGGTTCGAGCAGGCCCTGATCCTCCACGCCCAGCACCTGCGCGGCGTAGAAGGTCGCCGACTGCAGGGCGTAGGCCGGCGGTATGCCGGCCTCGACCATGTAGACGAATTCGCGCGCGTTGTCGCCATGCGGGCTCACCCCCGAATCGGTGCCGAACGCGATCTTCACGCCGGCGCGGTAGGCCTTGCCCGCGGTGTCCTGGATCAGGGCGCCGATCCGCGCCGCCTTCGGCCGCACGATGTCGGGGAAATAGCCGTCGATCTTCGCCTTGTCGGCGACGAAACGGCCGGCGGCGATGGTCGGCACGTACCAGGTGCCCTTCTGCTTCATCAGCGACATGATCTCGTCGGTCATGTAGGTGCCGTGCTCGATGCTGGTGACCCCGGCGAGCACCGCGCGCTTCATGCCTTCGCTGCCGTGCGCGTGCGCGGCCACCCGGTAGCCGTAGTCCTGCGCGGTCTCGACGATCGAACGGATCTCGTCGACCCGGAACTGCGGTGCGTCGCCCGAGCGGGCGTAGCTGAGTACGCCGCCGGTGGCGGTGATCTTGATCACGTCGCTGCCATCCTTGTAACGCTGGCGCACGGCCTGGCGCGCGTCCTCGACCGAATTGATGACGCCTTCGGTCGGGCCGGGCGGGCCGACCAGATGCTGCAGCGCTGAGTTCATGCCGTTGGTGGGGTCGGCGTGGCCGCCGGTGGTGGCGATCGACTTGCCGGCCGCCCAGACCCGCGGACCTTCGATCAGCCCCTGATTGATCGCATCGCGCAGATGCGGCGCGACTTCGCCGCCGAGATCGCGCACGCTGGTGAAACCGGCCATCAGCGTCTTGCGCGCGTAGCTTACGCCGCGCAGCGCGAAATCCACGTCGTCGAGGTGGAAGCCTTCCTCGTAGCTGCGCGGGCTGGACTGACTGCCCAGATGCACATGCAGATCGGTCCAGCCCGCGGTGCATGTGTGGCCGGACAGATCGATCGGACGAGCGCCCGTGGGCGTGGTGCGCCCCGGCTGCAACTCCGCGATCCGGCCCTCGCGGATCACGATCGTGTGTGCGCCGAGCATCTTCCCGGCGCGGCTGTCGAATACTCGCTCGCATTGCAGCGCGGTGTCCGCCGCGAAGGCGGGCAGGGCAGCGAAACAGGCCAGGGCGAGGGCGGCAGGCGCGAGCGAGGCGGACGAAACACGAGGCATGGCGGAACTCCCGGAGGGCGATCCCGCGATCATAGCCGGTCGGCGCCCGCCTCGGCGCCGACGGCCAGGGTGTTCAGGCCTTGATGGTCAGGCCTTGATCTCCAGCGGCTCGACCTTCACCGCCGGCAGCAGCCGCTCGGTGAAGTACTTGTCCTGGAAGTACTTGATCTTGTCGCACATGACCGGGTGCGGAATGCCTTCGTAGAAGAAGATCTCCTTGTCGAAACCGATCGCCTTCAGCTCCTGCGGCAGCAGCAGCGCGCGCCGTTCCTCGGACTCGCTGCGGCTGAACTCGCGGCCGCGGGTGAAGCTGTCCTTGCGCACCGTGGTATAGCCGAGCATCTCCGAGTAGTCGTTGGCGTCCTGCTGCTCGCGCGGGGCGTAGACGATCTGCAATGCGTGGTTGGTGATCATCGTCCGCGACAGGTCCTTGCCGTAGGCGGCGTCGAGCTGCGACATGCTCTGGATGATCGGCAGCAGGC